>CAYHXK010000059.1:0-10983 GCA_964360125.1 uncultured Sterolibacterium sp. | reverse complement strand
TGGAGAGTCCTGCGGCAACCACGCCACCGATAGTGGCGCGGTCGTCGCAGGACTCCACAGTTGTTGCGCCCTCTCCCCCAGCCCCTCCCCCCGGGGGGGAGGGGTGACTGAAGTGAGGCGGCTCGAAGGCCAGCATCTGCCCTTGCTCGGCCAGCGCCGCCTCGATCTCGGCCAGCGGCGTGCCGCAGCGGGCAGTGATCACCAGTTCGGTCGGCTCGTAAGCAACGATGCCGGCATATTCGCGGGTATCGAGGATTTCTCCTTGCGCTGAGTTAAGGTGATTGCCATAAAAATCCTTGCTGCCGCCGCCGCGCAGGCGCAACGGCCGCTCGCCGGTCGCGGCGCGGATGCGTTGGCTGTAGCGTTCTATGACTTGCTCGCTCATCAGAAGCGCTCCAGCTCCGGGAACTTCAGCGCGCCGCCATGCACATGCATGCGGCCGAACTCGGCGCAGCGGCGCAGCGTCGGCACCGCCTTGCCGGGATTCAGCAGGCCCTGTTCATCGAAGGCGCGCTTGATGGCGTGAAACAGGGTCAGCGCGGCGCTGTCGAACTGCACGCACATCGAGCCGATTTTTTCGTAGCCGACACCATGCTCGCCGGTGATGGTGCCGCCCAAGGCCACCGACAGCGCCAGGATTTCCGCGCCGAAAGCCTCGGTGCGTTCCAGTTCGCCGGGCACGTTGGCGTCGTAGAGGATCAGCGGATGCAGGTTGCCGTCGCCGGCATGGAACACATTGGCGCAGCGCAAGCCGTATTTGATTGACATCGCCGCAATCGCCTTGAGCATCTCGGCGATGCGCTTGCGCGGAATGGTGCCGTCCATGCAGTAGTAGTCGGGCGAGATGCGTCCCACCGCGGGGAAGGCCGCCTTGCGCCCGGACCAGTAGAGCAGCCGCTGCGCTTCCGACTGCGAGACGCGAATATCGGTAGCGCCGCTGCTTTCCAGCACGGCGCGCATCGCCGCGATTTCATCGGCCACTTCTTCCGGCGTGCCGTCGGATTCGCACAGCAGGATGGCCTCGGCATTCAGGTCGTAACCCGCCTTGACGTAAAGTTCGACGGCGGCGGTGGCCGCCTGGTCCATCATCTCCAGGCCGGCCGGGATGATGCCGGCGGCAATGATGCCGGCGACCGCTGCGCCGGCCCGCTCCACGTCGTCGAAGGAAGCCAGGATGACCTGGGCCAGCAGCGGCTTGGGCGTCAGCTTCACCGTCACTTCGGTGACCACCGCCAGCATGCCCTCCGAGCCGGTCAGCAGCGCCAGCAAGTTCAGCCCCGGCGCATCCAGCGCATGATTGCCGAACTCGACGACTTCGCCTTCGATGGTGACGGCGCGCACCCGCAGCAGGTTATGCACGGTGAGGCCGTACTTGAGGCAATGCACGCCGCCGGAGTTCTCGGCGACGTTGCCGCCGATGCTGCAGGCAATCTGCGAGCTGGGATCGGGCGCATAGTAAAGCCCGCAAGCCACCGCCGCCTCGGAGATGGCGAGGTTCCTCACCCCCGGCTGCACCACCGCGACCCGCGCGACGGGGTCGAGATGGAGGATTTTCTTCAGCTTGGCCAGCGACAGCACCACGCCGTGCTTGTGCGGCAAGGCCCCGCCGGACAGGCCCGTGCCGGCGCCGCGCGCCACCACCGGCACGCCGCGCGCGCAGCAAGCCTTGAGCACGGCGATGACCTGCGCCTCGCTCTCCGGCAGGGCCACCGCCAGCGGCACTTCGCGGTAGGCGGAGAGGCCGTCGCATTCGTAGGGTTTGAGGTCCTCCGTGGCGGACAGCAGCGCCGCCGGCGGCAGGATGCGCGCCAGGGCAGCGAGCATGCCGGCGCGGTCGACATCGCTGAAATCCTGGTCCCGTATTGCATCATGCTGGCGCTGCTGGCTCATGGTTCTTTTCACTCCTGCCGCGCGAATTAAACGTACGGAAATCATTTACCCAATTGGGTGACGGCCAGATCACCGGCAAATCAAGCCTGGCCGCTTACTCCCCATAAACGCCATTGTCGGCGAGCTTGGCGGGCGCGTCTACACCTTCGGCAACAGCATCCAATGCATGACCTAACTGACGACTATTTGGCGGCTTCGTCGATCTGCTTCTTTTGTTCTTCCGCCTGCTTGGCCAGGGTATCGCCGACGCCCTTGGCCTGGTCCAGCGCCTGTTTCTGTTCCTGGATGATCTGCAGTGGCTGGGCTTGATTCTTTGGTTTGTTGTTGCAGCCTGCCAGCACTGCGAGCACGGCCACCAGCATCAGTAAATATTTCATTGCCCTTCCTCTCTCGCCAGATTAATTGTCCTAGGTGACGGCTGCGCTGAGAGCACCTATGCTGGCAGCCTGCGCCCTGGGGTAGAACTCGATCAGCCATTTTCAATGAATCGTTCCAGGTGCGCAAGAAAAGCGCGCGTCTTGGCGGGCAGGTAGCGGCGCATGGGCATCACCGCCCACGCGGGGACGGCCGGCAAGGACCATTCCGGCAGCACTCTCACCAGCCGCTTGAGCCGCACATCGTCCGCGGCGAAGCGACACGGGATGGCGCCGATGCCGGCGCCTTCCAATAATAGCTGTTGAATCATGTCGGGGGAGTCCAGGGCGAGTCGCCCGGATGGAACACCTTGCCAGACGGCCTTGCCGCTGACCAGCTTCCAAGGAAGCGCCTGTCCTCGCGCGGAAAGCAGGCGAACCGCCGCATGCCGGGCCAGATCGTCCGGATGTTGCGGCGCCGGATGCAACGCCAGATAGATGGGGCTGGCGTAGAGGCCAAAGTGCTGTTCGTCGATCTTGCGCGCGACCAATGTGGCATCGCTTTCCAGGGTCCCCATGCGTATTGCCAGATCGAACTTTTCGCCGATCAGATCGACGCGTCGCGAAGACAGATCGAGATCGAGCTGGATTTCCGGATAGGCATCGACGAAGGTGGCGATGGCGCGCAAGAAATATTTCTTGGCGTAGTCGCCCGGCATGGAGACGCGCAAGCGTCCGCGCGGTTGCGCTTCCTGACTGCGCACGAAGTCCTGGGTGGCGGCGACTTCTTCGACTATGCTGCGGCAATGGTCGAGAAACTCCTGGCCGAATTCGGTCAGCGTCAAGCGCCGCGTGGTGCGTATCAGCAGCCGCTGCCCGAGCAAGGCCTCAAGCTTCGCCAAGCGCCGCGACACCGTGGCTTTGGGGATGCCGAGATACTCGGCGGCACGCGTCTGCGTCTCCTGATCGACAATGGCAACGAACAGGATGCAATCGTCCGCGGAAAAATTGCCTTGTTCCATAATTGGAACAGTCTATCCCGTTTAAACAGCTTTATCTATTTTTTCGGGCCGATTAACATGCCATTACTTTCATTTCATCAAGAGCCAGTCCATGCACCTCAACGCCCCCTTGCCCCAATTGAAATCGCGCGGCATCGAGCAGATCGTCCAGGGCGTCGCCACCACGGACGGCGCAGGGGTCAGGCTGACCCGCGTTCTCACCGGACAATTGCAGCACCGTCTCGATCCCTTCCTGATGCTGGATGCCTTCGGCAGCGACGACCCGAACGACTATATCGCCGGCTTTCCGGATCATCCGCATCGCGGCTTCGAGACGGTGACCTACATGCTCTCCGGCCGCATGCGGCATCGCGACAGCGCGGGACACGAAGGACTGCTGGAAAACGGCGGCGTGCAGTGGATGACCGCGGGGCGCGGGGTGATCCACTCGGAAATTCCCGAGCAGGAAAATGGCGTGATGGAAGGCTTCCAGCTGTGGCTCAACCTTCCCGCGCGGGACAAGATGAGCGAACCCTGGTATCGCGATTTTCCCAGTGCGGCGATTCCCGAGGTTGTCACGGCAGACCAGGTCACGCTGCGGGTGATCGCCGGCGCCAGCGACGGCGTGGCCGGCGTGGTCAGCCGCGCGGCTACCGAGCCGCTGTTCCTGGATATCCACCTGCCCGCGGGCAGCAGCTATTCGATCGCACTGCCCGCCAGCCATAATGCCTTCATTTATGTCTATCGGGGCGCGGTCAAAGTCGCCGATACACTGGTCGCGGCACGCCGCATGGGGATCCTCGACAACCCGCCGCAAGCCGACGGCGTGACTTTGGCCGCGGCGGAAACTACGCGCCTGCTCCTGATCGCCGGCAAGCCGTTGCGCCAACCCATCGTGCAATATGGTCCCTTCGTCATGAATACGCAGCAAGAAATCCATCAGGCGCTGGATGACTATCGTTCCGGCCGCTTCGCTTAACATGCTCTGCGCGCAGGTTAACCTCCGCCGCAACTTCGTTTTTGCAACGGGCGCCTGGCCTGAGTCTCCTTCACCCACACTCGCAAGGAATATGACATGACCGAACCCCTGTTCACCCCTGTTGCCCTCGGCAAACTGCAGCTCAAAAACCGCATCGTCATGGCGCCCTTGACGCGCTCGCGGGCGATCGGCAATGTCCCGAACGCATTGATGGAGCAGTACTACCGGCTCCGCGCCGACGCCGGACTGATCATTACCGAAGGCGCCTCACCCTCCGCGAATGGCCTGGGGTATGCGCGCATCCCCGGCGTCTTCAGCGATGCGCAAGTGCAGGGCTGGCGGCGCGTGACGGATGGGGTGCATCAGGCAGGCGGCAAGATCTTCGTGCAATTGATGCACACCGGGCGCGTCAGCCACCCCGCCAACCTGCCCGCCGGCGCCAGGCTGCTCGCGCCCTCCGCGCTTGCCGCGCCAGGCGAGATGTGGACCGACAGCAAGGGACAACAGCCGCATCCGGTTCCCGTCGCAATGAGCGAAGACGACATCCTGGAGACCATCAACGAATACAGCGCAGCGGCAAAACGGGCGATCGAGGCGGGATTCGACGGAATCGAACTGCATGGTGCGAACGGTTACCTGATCGATCAATTCCTCAACAGCGCCTCCAACCAACGCAACGACCGGTGGGGCGGGAGTGTGGAGAACCGCATCCGCTTCGCCGTGATTATTGCCAAGGTGACTGCCGCCTCCATCGGCGCGGAACGCGTCGGCATGCGCATCTCGCCGTACGGCGTGTTCAACGGCATGGCGCCCGATGCGCAGATGGATGCCTTGTACGAAAAACTGATCGCCGAACTGAACGACATCGGCTTGTTATACATCCACATCGTCGACCACAGTTCCATGGGTGCGCCTGAAGTCAGCCCAGCGTTGAAAGCGAAACTGCGCGCCACGTTCAAAGGGAAATACATCCTGTCCGGCGGCTATGACCTGGCCCGCGCCAATGCCGACCTCGACGCAAAGCGTGGCGACCTGGTCGCGTTCGGCCGCCCGTTCATCTCCAATCCCGACCTGGTGGAAAAGCTGCGCAATGGCAGCCCGTTGGCCGAACCGGATTTCAACACCTTCTACACGCCGGGAGAAAAGGGATACACCGATTATTGAAGCGATGAAACCCAGGTCCGGCGCTTGTGAACATGCAGTCTGGGTTCGGGATCAGGGCAGCTTGAAGAGGTCGTCCAGCGGATTCTGCTTGGCAGTCGCGTTGCCGGACACGCGCTTGGCCGTGAACTCCTCCTCGATATTGTCGCGGTAGTAGCTCCAAGCGGCGCCCGAGCTGCTCAGCCGGCGCCAGATTTCCTCGCCGACGCCGCTGTACTGGAGGGTACTGCCGTCGTCGAGCTGCACCTGCAGCAAGCGGGCACAGGCATCGTAGCCGATGCCGCGCAGCTTGCCCGAATTGATTTTATGCATTTCCATCCTGCACACCCAGCTTATTCCTGATTGGCAATCCGCCGCAGGGATTGTTCGAAGACCTCGACCGGCTGCCCGCCCGAGATCAGGTATGTTTCATTGACGATGACCGCCGGCACCGCATGGATGCCGGCATCGATGTAAAGCCGCTCGCGCTCCCTCACCTGCACCGCATATTCGTCGCCGGCCAGGATCTCGCGCGCACGCGTCGCGTCCAGCCCGACCTCGGCGACCAAACGGAGCAGCAGCTGATGCGATTCCGGGCTCTCGCCGTGGGTAAAGTAGGCCTGGAGCAGGGCCTTCTTGAGCGCCCCCTGCAGGCCGGCAGGGCGCGTGGCCGGCAGCCCGGCCCAGTGCAGCAGGCGATGCGCATCGAAGGTATTGTAGATGCGGCCCCGCCCCTCCTTGCGGAAGACAAAGCCCAGTTCGGCGCCGCGCTGGCGGATGGACTCGCGGATCTCGGCTTGCTGTTCCGGCGTCGAGCCGTATTTTTGCGTCAGATGCTCGGTGATGTCCTGCCCTCCCGGAGGCATTTGTGGATTGAGTTCGAAGGGCTGGAAATGCAGTTCGGCAGTCACTTCGCCAGCCATGCGTTGCAGCGCTCCCTCCAGGGCGCTCAGCCCAATGGCGCACCAGGGGCAGGATATGTCCGAAACGAAATCGATCTTGAGCTTGGTCGTCATGGCGTTTGAGTCGGTAGGTTTTTTCAAACCGGACATGCCTATCTTAGCGCCATTTGCGCCCGGCGCAGCTGGCAAAATCCTATGATTTCGGTTGGCCAGTCGAGGTCCGCCTCCCGGTCAGCGTCCTCGAAACCGACGCGGCACGGCTTGGAATTGCTCCATCCTTTCACGGCGCCATATTTTGCATGGTGCGCGCAGGGTAGGAGCCCGCGACTGCACAGAAACAAATTGTTGCCAATTGCTGTTGAACTTTTCCGATTCGACACTATCTACCCATTCGACTGAAACGAATTTGGAGACGGAGAGCGTTATGCGGATCACGATTCAACCTCATGTTATTGAGAAATTTCTCGTCGAATCCAGTCGTTACTTAGGTTACGAATCGACCTAAGACGCGCGTTTCCCCTTGGTGGCTGGAAACCCCCTCCCCCAGCCACCCGGAAGCCCCGTTCTGCGGGGCTTCCGTCATTGCGGAGTAGCAGGAGCAGACCATGACCCAGCACACGATGAGCCTACTCGACGTCCTGATTCCCCCAGCGAACCGGTGGTTGAGCGACATCTCAAGGCGCAAGACGAAATTGCCGACCGGCGTGCGCGTAGTCCGGTTCGGTGACGGAGACGATGACGGCATCGACCTGCCGGAGGAATCTGCCAACCCATCGCCGCCTGAGATGAAATGAACGGTTCAGATCGCTGGCCGGCATGCTGTCTGCATTCGACGGCAGGTTAGCCGCCGACGCTACTGCTGTGCGTGACGACCCTTTCGATTTGCGCCGCTTCACCAGCGCCCAGGAGAACATCTACGCCTCTGCCCTGGCGGAGTTAACCAGCGGCAGGAAGAGGAGTCACTGGATGTGGTTCATATTTCCTCAGATCCTTGGATTGGGGAACAGTGCAACTTCGCTGCGCTATGCCATCAAGAACCGGGATGAGGCGCGACAATATCTGATGCATCCGGTGCTTGGAACGAGGTTGCGGGAATGTGCCGATGCGGTTCTCTCCATTGATGGACGCTCCATTGCAGAGGTATTCGGATCTCCGGACGATCTGAAGCTGAAATCGTCCATGACCCTGTTTGCCACGGTGGCCGGGCCTGGCTCGGTGTTTTCCCGCATCCTGGACAAGTACTTCCTGGGCGAGTGGGATGCCAGGACGCTTGATTTGCTGGAGCTGCAAACTGAATAACTGCACGCAATGCCGAACGACGTGCTCCGTCGGCCGGTCCGTTCAGCTATTCATCGGCACTCGTCCGGATAGCGATCCCCCGGAAGGCTGTCTGCTCGGCGTAATTTCGGAAGTGTTCATGAGGGGTTGATCGATCGTTTTTAAATGTCGGTGTTGGCCGATTGCCGCCGTAGATCAGCGCCAGCCTTGATGAATTCGACTGCTGCACTGACTCATCAATCGTGTTGTCGCCCATCCCTAGTGCAACGGGGCTTCATTCCTTTCCGATATCGACTTCTTCAGCGCCAGGAATTTTGTGAAGTTTTCCAGCAGGCCCAAGCTTTGCTCATGCGTCAAAGCAGATTCGTTTTGGAGCCATGCCCGGAGCAGCCTCTGAATATCGGCGAACTGGCGGAGCGTATCGACATCCAGTATTTGTTCGGCATCCTCATGTTCCAGTACCGATTCGACGGCCTCGAGCAATTGGAGGAGTTTGCTCTCTTCAAGGGTATCCGTAGTTTGCATATCCGTGGAACCAAGCGATGGACCTAGTTTATCCCCATTGCGGAAAGCCGCAATCTCCAATCAGAGCGCCAGCGCGTCCAGTTTCTCGGCCAGCGCCTCGATCTGGCTATCGGCCGTGGCGCCGCGCTGGCGGTAGATTTCCAGCAACCGCGTCGCAAGCGCCTGCCAGTGTGCCGTGCCTTTGACCAGCGCCGCCTGCAATGGGAGCGCGTCGCCGCTTTCGCTCCATGCGGCGTAGGCTGCCGTCAGGCTCGGAAATAAAACCTGACGCATGCCGTCGAAATTGGCGAACCAGAAATGCAGCGAGGCTTGCGCGTCGCGTTGCAACAGTGCCGGCAGGGTAGACAGGCAATCGGCAAGATTGTCGCGCACCGCCCGCGCCAGTATCTCGGCGCGCCGGCTGGACATGCCTTGCAACATACCCTCCCAATCCGGGCCAAGAAATTCGCCGGCAGCGTGTTCGCCGAGTTCATGCAGGATCAGGGTTTCGCTTTCGGCGATGGTCATGCTTTCGATCGCCTGCAGCGGATCGGCCGCGTAGCCGTAGCTGTCGAGGGTCGCCTTGATTGCGCCATCGCGCTGCCGCAGGTTCCACCCCTCGATCTTTTCCCACAACCAGCGCCGCAACGCCTCCTGCCGCAGATAGACGGTACCCCGCTGCAGGGCGGCCGGCGCGGCGTTCAGGTCGCGCACATACTCGCGGCCCGAGACGAGAATATCCACCGCACCGCGCCGCTCGCGGCGCAGCAGTTCGCCGAGAAAGAAATGCGGCTTGTGGAAGCGGCCGATACCGGCGCCATACACCATGCCCTGCATGCACAGCGAGCGGTTGATGGCGTCGGTGGCGAACGGATCGAACAGTTCCGCGCCGACCGGCAGTTGCCCATACTCGGCGCCGCTGTCGTCGAGATCGTTCCACAAGGCCTCGCGCGCCGCCAGCCAGCGGCCCACTTCGGCGCGCGGCGGCGGCTCGGCCAGCGGCAGGTCGCGTTCCCAGCGGAAGAACTCGCGCATCTCCAGCAGGTAATTGCACAAGGTCATGCCGCGCGCATGGCGGGCATCGGTGATGTGGCAGTTGCGCCGCACCGCCGCGAGCAGCGGATCGTCGAATTGCAATTTCAATGCTGGCTTCATGGCTTGACGGTGCTGCGGCGGCGCCCCTGCCACTGGCCGATGGCGCGCACGATGGCGGGCCAGGGCAGCCCACTCAATCCCCCCGGACGCTCGATGGCGGCGCGCCCCAGGCGCTGGATGTCGGCGGCAGGCGCGTCGGGGTCGAGCACCTGCATCAGTCCGCGCAGGCCGCCGGACTGGATTTTCATGGCCTGGGCATGCGGCAAGGCTGCGCCGGATGGGCGCAACTTGAGTGCGAAGCTGGCGTTCTCGCGCAGCATTCCCAGCAGCGCGGCGCAATGGGCGCGCGCCACCGGCGAGGAACAGGCCACCGTCACCCGCTCGGCGATGGCCTGGTGCTGCGCCAGGCCGCACACCGCGTCGCGCGCCAGCAGCGTCTTCTCGAAGATGCAGGGGAGGCGATTGATTTCGCCGCGCGCGCTGCGGTAAGCGGATTCGTCCATTGTCGCCTAGTAATCGTCGCCGATCAGCGGTTCCGGCTCACGCACCTGCGACAACAGGTCTTCGGCCTGCAATTCATTCTCGGCGAAAATCACCTTGACGCCGCATCCCGTCGGCAGATCGGGGGAAGTCCGCAGTGCCTTGGCCACGCCCGAGGCATCCTTGAAGGCTGCATGTTGCCCCACTTTTTCCAGGTTGCGGAGGGGTGAATGGATCTTGTAAATGTAGTACGGCATTTCGGCTCCCGGTAATGATTAATCGACGTAACGCTTCATGGCTCGCCTGCGGCCGGGCTTGCTCTTCTGGATGATGACGCCCCGGACGGGCGCAAGATCGGCAATCGGCAGATCAGGGTATTTCGGGTTGAGCGGCCGCAACAGCCAGCACTCGTGGTTTCCGACGAGTTGGCGGAATATCCATTCGTCGTTGTGGAAGGCGAGGACAAAGGCGCCGTCGCCGGCCAGCCCTTCCGGCTCGATGATGACCACGTCGCCTTCCTCGAATTCGGGCAGCATGCTGTCGCCGAGCACCATCAGGGCGAACGGTTCTTCGCCGCTGCAGCCACCTTCGGACTGCTGCGCGACGATTGGAATAACCGGGAAAGCCGATTGCTTGTTCGCATCCATGTTTTCACTCCAGCCAATACACCAGATAATACAGCCTTACGCCCTCGGAGGAGCGCGACGGTCCCGCCACCCGCGCCGCGTGCAGCCCCGCCGCCGGCCTGGCGCGCTCGCGGGCGATGGCTGCCGAGTCGACCACCTCGACGCAATCCTCGGCAAAGCGCTGCCGCCCGGGCTTGCGCGCCTGCACCACGGCATAGTGCTCGCGCACCAGTTGCGTCTCGTCGTCGAGGGTGATGCCGCCTTTCATGCCCGGCGGGTATTTATGCCCATAGGGTATTCATGCCCGGCGGGTATTCATGCCCATTGGAGTATTCATTGTAAAGCCCTAAGTTGGGTCAGCAGCGGCGCAACCAGCGGTTCGAGCTGCTTGCGCATATGCTGGCCCACGGCGGTGCTGCGGATGAGGATGGGTTCGGCGCAACTGGCGCGGGTGGCGGCCAGCACCGCCAAGGCTTCCAGCGCCGGGGCATGCTCGGGCAGCCTGGCGGTCAGTTGCGCCTGGCCGTCCGCCCCGGCCAGCGGCGCACACCAGCGACCGATGGCATCCAGCAAGGCATACACCGCTTCGGGCACCGCGGGTTTTTCCAGCGCCAGTTCCGCCGCTCTGAGGAAACTCTGGCCGCTGGCGGAATACGCCCGCTGCAACTGCCTGGCCCAGCGATTGCCGGAATCGGCCAGGGCCGTCAGCGCGGCGCTGCAGGCTCGTGCCGGCAG
>CAYHXK010000058.1:1932-11017 GCA_964360125.1 uncultured Sterolibacterium sp. | reverse complement strand
TCAGACCCGGCGCATGGGCGTGGGCTGGGCCGTGAGCGTAAGGCGCGTGGCTGTGTACTGGAGCGTAGGCCGTGTAACCCGATACATCGGCCGGCACGTGAGAATGGTCGTGGATATGCGCGTGATCGAGCGCATCGCCCTCGATCCGTGTCTCTCCGCTGCCGCAACCGCAAGTGCTACACATCGCATTTCTCCTTGTACCAACTTCCGGCTACGCGACGACTTCCAGTTCCTTCACCCGCATCCAGCTGCCGCCGGTCACCTGCACCCGATAACCGCCGCAATCGGGACAGGCGTCATGCAATGTCTCTATCGCTACGCTCTTGGCGCAAGCCATGCACCAGCCGCTGCCGGGCGCGTCGACGAATTCCAGACGCGCACTCTCCGCGATGCTGCCGCGCATCACCGCATCGAAGCAGAACGTCAGGGCCTCCCGCTCGACGCTGGCCAGGCGGCCAATCTCCAGCCAGACCGTGCTTACCCGGCTAAAGTTTTCACGCCGGGCGGCGTCTTCGATCAACTGCAACACCTCTTCCGCCAGCGACATCTCATGCATGACTACCTCACAACTGGAAAGCACGCTAAGAACATCAACACCAAGCGCATATTATTGCTCACGCAATTTGATATGGAGCCTAGGCGTCGTACGGATTGCCGACAAATGCCGCGTCCCCACTAGCAATGTAGCGCGCACACCGCAGCATGTCCATCGATCGCGTCAGAACGCTTCTGCCGAGGCCAGTTGGTACGCTCCCAGCGGTTTAACTGGTCTGGCGCCTTGGTCTGTATATTGCTTAGTGACTGCAATGAGCTCAGACATCCTGAAAGTCCTCGTCGTGGATGAGTTGCGCAGCCGCGCCGGCGATATTTGCGCCGGCCTGGCCTTGGCGGGGCATCAGGTGGTGGCGGTGCTGGCCAGTTCCGATACCTTGGCAGAGGATGTGACGCGGATCCGTCCGGACATCATCCTGATCGACACCGAGGCACCCTCGCGCGACACCCTGGAGCACTTGGCAACGATGAATCGCGACATGCCGCGACCAGTCATCATATTCGCCCAGGCGTCCGACGATGCGACGATCCGCACAGCCATCGGCGCCGGGGTGGCCGCATATGTCGTCGATGGACTGGCGCCGGGCCGCCTGAAATCGGTAATCGATGTCGCCATCGCCCGCTTTGAGTCGCACCAGGCGCTCAATCGTGAGTTGGCCGAAGCGACCCGCAAACTTTCCGACCGCAAGCTCATCGACCGCGCCAAGGGCATCCTGATGAAAAGCCGCGGCCTCGATGAAGATGCCGCCTATGCCGCCCTGCGCCGTCTGGCAATGGATCGCAGCCAGCCTCTGGCGAAGGCGGCGAAGGACGTGGTGGAGTTGGCCAGGCTGCTGCTCTGAGCGATTGCCGGAGTATCGAATCCCGGTACTTGCCGCCCTCATCCGCCCTTATCCGCCCTTATCTTGTGCACGCTGCTGAAATATTGCACCGCAATAGTGCGATCCAGTTTCTCCACCAGACACCCAGTCCATCGCCGCAACCGATGCTAAGCCATTCAATATTTTAAGATTTGCTGCAAAGCACAAATCTGGCATCGAATTTGCTGGTAAGCCATCGAGGTCGGGGCAAAGGCGTCCCGGCACATGACAAAGGCGTCCGTTTTCAACATGACTCAATGTTCAATGTTGAAATCGCGACGCATTTTTTTTGCTTATCGACTCTTGGAGTATGAGCATGGACAAAAACGATTTCACCACCGATCCACAGCGCCGCGAATTCATGCGTCGTTCGGTGATCCTGGGCGGCGCGGCACTGACCGTCGGCTCGGGCCTGATGGCGAGCGGCGGCGCCTGGGCCGCCGGCTCCGACGCGCCGGAAAAAAAGGAAGTCCGCATCGGCTTCATCCCGCTGACCGACTGTGCCTCGGTGGTCATGGCCGCGGTGAAGAAGTTCGACGAGAAATATGGGATCAAGATCATTCCGACCAAGGAAGCGAGTTGGGCTTCGGTACGCGACAAACTGGTAAATGGCGAACTCGATGCCGCCCACGTGCTCTACGGCTTGGTGTATGGCGTACAGATGGGCATCGGCGGGCCGAAGAAGGACATGGCGGTGCTGATGAATCTCAACCACAACGGCCAGGCGATCACGCTATCCAACCAGCTCAAGGACAAGGGGGCGTCCGATGGCGCGTCGCTCGCCAAGCTGGTGGCCAAGAAGGAGCGGGAATATACCTTCGCCCAGACCTTTCCCACCGGTACCCACGCCATGTGGCTGTATTACTGGCTGGCGGCGCACGGTATCGATCCGTTCAGGGACGTCAAGAACATTTCCGTGCCGCCGCCGCAGATGGTCGCCAACATGCGCGTCGGCAACATGGACGGTTTCTGTGTCGGCGAACCGTGGAACAACCGCGCGATCGTGGACAAGATCGGCTTCACGGCGGTGACCACGCAGGACATCTGGACCGACCATCCAGAAAAGGTGCTGGGCACTACGGCCGACTTCGTGGCCAAGAATCCCAACACCGCACGCGCCATGACCGCTGCCATCCTTGAAGCGGGCAAGTGGATCGATGCATCGCTGGCCAACCGCCGCACGACCGCCGAGACCATGGCGCAGAAAGCCTACATCAATACCGACATGGACGTGATTCTGGAACGGATGCTGGGCCGCTATTCCGATGGCTTGGGCAAGACCTGGGACGACAAGAACCACATGAAGTTCTTCAACGACGGCGCGGTGAATTTCCCCTATCTCTCCGACGGCATGTGGTTCCTGACCCAGCACAAGCGCTGGGGGCTGCTCAAGGACGATCCGGATTACCTGGCCGTGGCGAAGAAGCTCAACCGCATCGACATCTACAAGCACGCCGCAGCCGCAGTCGGCGTTGCCTTGCCGAAAAGCGAGATGCGCACGGCAAAGCTGCTGGATGGCACGGTCTGGGATGCCAAGGACCCTAAGAAGTACGCCGCCGGTTTCAAAATCAAGGCGTAATCAACTCACGAGAAATTTGAAAGGTACATCATGACACCCGAAAAAATAGCACTGGTCCGTAGCAGCTGGCAGCAGGTCGTTCCCATTCAAGACACTGCAGCCGGTCTCTTCTATGGCCGCCTGTTCGAACTGGACCCTTCCCTGCGCAGCCTGTTCAAGGGGGACATGGTCGAGCAAGGACGCAAGCTGATGATCATGATCCACATGGTCGTCAACAGCCTGGACCGCCTCGAAACCATCGCCGAAGTCGTGAAGGAATCAGGACGCCGTCACGTCGGATATGGCGTCAAGGCGGAGCATTTCGACACTGTGGGCAATGCCCTGATCTGGACACTTGGCCAGGGACTCGGCACAGGCTTTACGTCCGATGTCAAGGAAGGGTGGATCGAGGCCTACGGTGTACTGGCCTCCACCATGAAACAAGCTGCCTACGGCTCGGCGTAGCCGTGGTCAATAAGGTCAACCAGATCCAGTTCTACACGCAGGCAGCCACGCTTGCCAAGGCTCCGGTGTCGAAGGACTCAATGCGCACCAGAAAACTGGTCGACGGCACGGTCTGGGATGGCAAGAATCCCGAGGCTTATGCCGCAAGCTTCAAAACCAAGACTAGAGGAGAAATACCATGTATGCCGCAACCCTGAATGGCATCGCTGTCGAAACATCGCCCAAGAGAAAGGTCAGCACCATGGAGACTACTCATGCCACGTCCATAGCAAAACCGGACGCACCAACCGCCATGCATCCCCTGGCAGCCTCGACAGCCAGAAGCAGTAATGCCTGGGGCAATCTGCTCAAGGCAGTGGTGCCGCCATTGTTCGGCATGGTATTGCTGATCGGCATTTGGGCGTTGGTGTCGATCAAGGGCGGCAGCATCCCCGGTCCGGCCCAGACATGGGAGGCGGCGCTCAAGCTGTTCGCCGACCCCTTCTACAACAATGGACCCAATGACCAAGGCATCGGCTGGAACGTGCTCGCTTCGCTGCAGCGCGTCGGCCTTGGTTTTGGGGTCGCGGCGCTGGTCGGAATTCCGCTGGGCTTCATGATCGGCCGCTTCGATTTCCTCAACCGCATGGTCGGGCCGATCATCTCCCTCTTACGTCCGGTCAGCCCGCTGGCCTGGCTGCCGATCGGCCTGCTGGTGTTCAAGCGGGCCGACCCGGCGGCAACCTGGACCATTTTCATCTGCTCGATCTGGCCGATGATTCTCAACACGGCGCAAGGCGTGCAGCGGGTGCCGCTGGACTATATGAATGTGGCGCGAGTGCTCAATCTTTCGGAGTGGAAAATCTTCACCAAGATTCTTTTTCCCGCCGTGCTGCCCTATATGCTTACCGGCATCCGGCTATCCATCGGCACGGCCTGGCTGGTCATCGTTGCCGCGGAAATGCTTACCGGCGGCGTCGGGATTGGATTCTGGGTTTGGGATGAATGGAACAACCTCAAGGTCGAGCACATCATCGTCGCCATCTTCGTCATCGGCATCGTTGGCTTGATCCTGGAGCAGACCTTAATCCAGATCGCCCGGCGTTTCACTCACGGCGGCGACTAAGCGGAGACAAATCATGAAAAAAATCCTTCAAATCGAAAACGTCGGCATGTCTTTCAGCACCAAACAGGGTAGTTATACGGCCCTGCGCAAGATCAATCTGGCCATCCGCGAAGGGGAGTTCGTCACGCTGATCGGCCACTCGGGTTGCGGCAAGTCGACGCTGCTCAATCTGGTCGCAGGGCTGACCATGCCGACCGATGGCATCCTGCTCTGCGACGGCCGTGAGATCGGCGGTCCGGGGCCGGAACGCGCCGTGGTATTCCAGAATCATTCGTTGCTACCCTGGCTGACTTGTTTCGATAACGTATACCTGGGCGTCGAGCGCGTCTTTGGGCGCAAGGAGGGAACGCCGAAACTCAAGATACGCACCGAAGCCGCCCTGGCCCTGGTCGGGCTGAGCCACGCCCAGGCCAAGTTTCCCAACGAGATTTCCGGCGGCATGAAGCAGCGCGTCGGCATCGCCCGCGCTCTCGCCATGCAGCCTAAGATACTCCTCATGGACGAGCCCTTCGGCGCCCTCGATGCACTGACTCGGGCCAGCCTGCAGGACGAACTGATGCGCATCATGGCAGATTCCGGCGCCACCACGGTTATGGTTACCCACGACATAGACGAAGCAGTGCTGCTGTCCGACCGCGTAGTGATGCTCACCAACGGCCCTGCCGCAACTGTCGGCGAGATTCTTGAGGTAAGTTTGCCCCGACCGCGCCAGCGGCTGGCACTAGCGCACGATGCGGTCTATGCCGAATGTCGCGCCGCGATACTGGAGTTTCTCTACCACAAGCAGTTGAAGCAGGCTGCATAAATCATTCCAGGCGACTCTCAGAGCATCAGGTCCCTGAGCAGACTATCGACTTCCTTCTGTGTCAGTCGCTGGTCCTCGGTGGGGCCGCCACTCTCGACCACGATGATGGCGCCGACCAGCGCCTTCATCGCCTTGCGCAGGGCCTGGCCGGCGAGATCCTGAAATTCCTGGGCGACGATGATGTTGGTCAGGTGACCACTGATGCCGCGCAGCGCAACATCCAAATCCTTGCGGCTCCAATCCTTGCCGAGCATGTCGAGAGAAGCGTGAATAAGTGACTTTGCGGCCTCGGCCTCAAGTAAAGATTTGTTGGCGGCATCCGCCGTCATGCGTTCGACGCTTCCGAGAATTGTCGAAACTTCCTTGGGATTGCCGGCTGATTTCTTGCCTAGTCCCTTGGCTGCCTTACTAAGTTCCTTGGCAAGCGATTTGAGTTCGCCGAGCACTTGACCGGTTGACTGCGACGGCTTCTTCGGCGCAACCCCCCTTGTCGATACTTTTTTCGCGAGCATATTCTTCGCAGTTGGCTTGGTGACTACTTTCCCTACCCTGATAGTGGCTTTCATTCAAATCCCCAATTTTTCTAGAATTTTATCGGATTTTTAGCTTAACGAAGTAGAACATATCAGCAATTTGGAAATCGCGCTTATTCCACCGCACACCGATCATCCGGCGCTTCTCCGCTTCTCTATGCGCCTGGCGAACGAGGCCATGATCTCGCCGTAGAGCATATCCTTGAGGACGCCGTCTTCGTTGCCGGCATCCACGCTGGGATTGTCGTTGACTTCGATGACGTAGCAGCGTTTTCCGATCTGCTTGATATCCACGCCATAGAATCCATCGCCGATCGGATTGGCCGCCTTGAGCGCCATCTTGACCACTTTCCGCGGAACTTCATTCAAGGCCACAGCCAGCGTCGGTCCCTCGCGAAACTTGCCACCCGGTTCGCCCCGCTTGATGATCTGCCAGTGGCCGGGAGCCATGAAATACTTGCACACGAACAACGGGCGCCGGTCGAGGATGCCGACCCGCCAGTCGAACTCGGTCGCCAGGTATGTCGGATCAATGAAAAGCTCGATGCGCAAACCGCCAAGCTCGTCACCGATCGTTACGAGAAAGACTACACCCAGATCGCCGAAAAGGAGCTTGCTGAGCACCTTGCAATGTGAAATATAAATACCATACTGAATAAAGGAGGTTGAGCATGAAAATCCGACATTCACAATCCACGACCAGTACCGGCAAAGCTTCGGCCCACTCCCCGGATCAGCGCATTGAGATGATCCAGCTCGCTGCATTTTATCTTGCCGAGCGTCGGTCATTCAGTGGCAGAAGTCCGATCGACGATTGGCTCGAAGCGGAAGTGGAAATCGACCGCATGTTCCAGGCGGAATCTGGAAAGAAATTGAGTGCGAAGCAGTCCTTTCAGGAAAAGCTCGAGGCTCAACTTGACGAATGGGATGCCAAGCTGGAAAAATTGAAGGTTAAAGCTCCGGAGTTGAAGGGAAAAATCCGTACGGAATATGATAAACAGCTCGAAGTTCTGGCCGAAAAAAGGGCAAACGCCAACAAAAAGTTGCAGGAGTTGCGCAAGCATACCGAAGATGCCTGGGAAGACCTGAAGGACGGCGCGGAAAACGCGTGGACAGACATGCGCGCGGCAATGGAGCGCATCGCGTCACGCTTCAAGTGACCAGGGACAACCTGAAAATGAAAACGACGCCATGACAGGCTGCGACGTTTTTCCGCGTCAGCCGTCATGGATTTTCGATTAACTCCAAGGAGATCATCATGGCAAACATAACCCGTTTCGATCCACTCAGCGATCTTGCACGTTTGGATCCGTTCAGAAATTTCGACGATATGTTCAAAGGCTTCATGCTGCGGCCTGTCTTCAGCGGTCAGGAGGCGGAGCCGCAAATGAAAATCGATGTTACGGAAGAGGACAAGTCATACCTGATCAAGGCGGAAATTCCCGGCGTGAAGAAAGACGACATACACGTCTCCCTAGACGGCAACCAGGTGTCCATCAGCGCCGAAGTCAAGAAAGAAAAGGAAGAGAAAGAAGGTAAAAAGCTCATTCGCAGCGAGCGCTATTACGGCAACGTATACCGCAGCTTTACCCTGGGACAGGAAGTTGATCAAAGCGCCGCCAAGGCCAAGTATACCGACGGCGTGCTGGAGCTGACGCTGCCCAAGAAGCCCGGAACAACCGCCAAGGAACTCGCCATTTCCTGACCCATAGTCTCCCCCTCCTCTCCATGGCATGGCTCGTACCGTGGAGAGGTCTTTTTACCCGTCATGGAATAAACACAACTTCAGCCCGGTCTTGACAGTGGCAAGTCGATACGATAGCGAGGTGCAAGCATGTTTCAGGAGCGTACCGAAATTTCGGAAGAATCGATGAATGGCGGCAGTGAATATGGGCCGTCGACCTTCGATTCATGGCTATCTCCCGGCAACAAGGTTTTCGCCCCGGAAAAATTGCTGCTCGGCAGAATGATCGAGGCGCTCGGCAACCCGCCCTTGCGAATTGCTCTTTGGGACGGACATGAACTGTCTCCTCAGGGTAAACCCTCCGCGATATGCGTACTGATTCGGGATCGTGGCGCATTAATGAAATTAATTGCCAATCCCGAGTACTGGCTAGGCGAGATGTACACCGCCGAGCGGATCGAGGTGCAGGGAAATCTGGTGGACTTTCTTGAAACGATTTATCGGTTCCTGCCGAGCAACAGCCTTGGGAAAAAGCGCAAGGGCCTGTTGACCTCGTTCAACAATACGCAAAGCAATACTCTCCCGGTGGCGTTTCGCAACGTCCACCACCATTACGATATCGGCAACGATTTTTACAAGCTCTGGCTCGATCGGCGGATGGTGTACACCTGCGCCTACTTCCCCGATTTTTCGATGGATCTGGAGGATGCCCAGATTGCGAAAATGGATCACATATGCCGGAAATTACGGCTGATGCCAGGCGAAACGGTCGTGGAGGCGGGTTGTGGCTGGGGCGCTTTGGCGCTGCATATGGCCAAGCACTACGGTAGCAAGGTGAAGGCCTACAACATTTCCAGGGAGCAACTGGCTTTCGCCCGGGATTGCGTTCACAGCGAGGGACTGGACGGTCTGGTTGAGTTCATCGAGGATGACTACCGAAACATTCGCGGCGAATTCGATGCCTTTGTATCCGTCGGCATGTTGGAACACGTGGGAACTGAGCATTACCGGGAGTTTGGCGAAGTCATGCGGCGCAGCCTCAAGGATAGCGGACGCGGCCTGGTTCACTGCATCGGCCGGGACCAACCCCGCCCGATGAATGCCTGGATCGAGCGGCATATTTTTCCCGGCGCCTGCCCACCGAGCCTGTCCCAAATGATGCAGATTTTCGAACCTTACGAATTTTCCGTTCTCGATGTGGAGAACCTGCGGCTGCACTACGCCAGGACACTGGAGCACTGGTTGCAACGCTTTGAGGACAACGCCGGACGCGTCTCGGAAATGTTCGATGCGGCGTTTGTGCGGACCTGGCGCTTGTACCTGGCCGGTTCCCAGGCAGCCTTCCGGTCGGGAGACATGCAACTGTTCCAGGTGATGTTCGCTCGTTCCGGCTATAACCGGATTCCGTGGACCAGGGACTACCAATATGTTCCTGAAAGCCAGCAATGAAAACCTGTGACGCACTCATCGTCGGTGGCGGCCCGGCGGGATCCAGTTGCGCCAGGAAATTGAGCCAGCACGGA
>CAYHXK010000058.1:0-1832 GCA_964360125.1 uncultured Sterolibacterium sp. | reverse complement strand
GGCCAGGCACTGAAATCCATGGAACGAGATGGCAGCCGCTGGGTGGTGAATGACAGCCTCTCGACGCCGCTGATCATCGGTGCGGGCGGCCATTTCTGTCCGGTGGCGCGTTATTTGGGTGCGAAACTGGGCGCCGAAGAAGCCGCGGTGGCGGCAAAGGAAATCGAGTTCGAGATGAGCCCGGCGCAACTCGAGCACTGCCAGGTCGAGCCTGACACGCCGGAACTCTACTTTTGCCGGGATTTCAAGGGCTACGGCTGGTGCATCCGCAAAGGCAGGCATCTCAATATCGGGCTGGGCCGGGAAGGCAACCATGGCCTGGCGGATGAACTCCGACAATTTTGCAATTCCCTCAAGCAACGCGGCAGGATTCCCCAGGACATTCCAGACAGGTTCCATGGCCATGCCTATCTGCAATACGGAAAGGCACAGCGCAAACTGCTCGATGACGGGGTGCTGCTCGTCGGCGATGCCGCCGGGCTGGCGTACCAGCACAGCGGCGAAGGCATCCGGCCGGCGGTTGAGTCGGGGCTGCTCGCCGCCGCCACGGTTGTGGAAGCCAGGGAAGACTACAGTCGAGCATCATTGGCGGCTTACCACAGCCGGCTACAAGCGCGCTTTGGCTCCGCAACGCCCTCCCGCGTAACCGGTCCTGAGTTCCTGCGGACTGTTATTTCCGGTGCATTGCTCAACAGCCGCTGGTTTACCCGCCATGTCCTGCTGGATCGTTGGTTTCTCCAAACCCACCAGACAGGCTTGAATATCAGTGCATCGCGCTACGGGCGACAGACTAAGGAATCCGTAGGCGTGAAAGCAGTTATCGAAGCCTAGGGTAATCAGTTATTGAGCGTGGGATCATCGTTCATGCGCTCGTCCATCCGCCGGGAGGGAGCCTTGGAACGCGTTGCGCTCATCCACAAGACAGCATCCGATCTGCGCGTGCCGCCCAACTTCGGCGACTATGCGGCGGCATGCGCGGATTTTTCCTGGGACGACATGCGTCGCCGCCTCAACGGCTTGCCGGGAGGGGGTTGCAACATCGCCTATGCGGCCGTCGACCGGCATGCAGTGGGGCCGCTGCGGGAGCGGACGGCGTTTCGCTTTCTCGGCCTCGCCGACGCCAACGGCGCATGCGCCACGCGCGATATCACTTACGCCGAGCTGGCTCGCCTGGCACGCCGCTTCACCAATGTCCTGCGGCGTCTCGGCATCGTCAAGGGAGATCGGCTGTTCGTCCTCGCCGGCCGGATACCCGAACTCTACATAGCGGTGCTCGGCAGCTTGCGCAACGGGACGGTGGTTGCACCGCTTTTTTCGGCATTCGGCCCGGAACCGATTGCCACCCGCATCCAGCTCGGTGAAGGACAGGTGCTGGTGACCACCGACCTGCACTATCAGCGCAAGGTGGAAAAAATCCGCAGCCAGTTGCCGATGCTGCGGCATGTCCTGCTGGTAGGCGAAAACGGCGCCCCCACCGATATCCCCGGCACGCTCGACCTGTCCCGGCTGATGGCCGAGGTGGACGATCAATCGGAAATCGCCGCGACCGGCGCCGACGACATGGCACTGCTGCACTTCACCAGCGGCACCACGGGAACGCCGAAAGGGGCGGTACATGTGCACGGCGCCGTCGCCACCCACTATGCGACCGGTCTTTACGCCCTCGACCTGCATGCGGAAGATATCTTCTGGTGCACCGCCGACCCGGGCTGGGTCACCGGCACCTCCTACGGCATCATCGCACCACTGTTGTGGACTGATCGCGCCGGCCATCCACGACGTGGCCGACAAGACGCTAGCCCAGCTCATGTCCGACCTGAGCGATCTGGTGA
>CAYHXK010000057.1:0-11106 GCA_964360125.1 uncultured Sterolibacterium sp. | reverse complement strand
GGGCGTCGCGCCGATGGCTTCCTCGGCCGTGAAGCCGGTGATTTCCGTGAATGCGGGATTGACCCACACGATCCGGGTTCCGGTATCGCACACCATGATGCCTTCTCTGGCGGTTTCGACGATTTTTTCCGCAAATCGGATTTCTCCCCGCGGTTCCAGGACTCGAACCCGGTTGCCGTGAGCGGATTCGACATCGGCTGTGGATTTTGTCATTATTTCTGCCCTCATGCTCTCAGCGTCTGTCGCAGGCGGGCTGCCGCATTGCCCATTGTCTTGTGGCTCTCCGCGATTAGTTTGGCGTAGGACGCAAACAGATTGTCATGATAATTGCGCTATACGCTTTGCGTCAAGTGCCAATCACACCCGACAATCGGCAACATGAAAATCGGCGATGCGATCAGGATAGTTCGGCGGGAACAGGGCGCGACTCTGGAGAAGATAGCGTTAGCGGCGGGTACCGACGCCGCCAATCTGTCGCGGATCGAACGCGGCAAACAGGGATTTACCCCGGAGATGATCGGGAGGATCTCAAAGGCACTGAAGTTGCCGGTATCCGCCCTCTATTCGCGGGTTGAACAGGCGTCACCGGTGTATCGCGTTGAACCGGTCGGTAGTAACCCAGAGGCAAAGGCGGGCACCAGGGGAAGCACCGAAAAGTTTCCCGTTGCCGAATTATTTGAGTCGCAGTTTGGCAAGCTGAGTTACGAAAACCAGCGCCTGGTGCTGGAGTTCGTCAAGACCTTATTGAAATGGCAGAAAGAGTGTCGGGCCGACAAGCCGGACGGAACGAAGGCTGGAGTCCGGCGCGGAGCAAGAAAAACGTAATCGGGTCGCTGGCGGACAGACAGTTCGAGCGTGATCGAATGGCACGGCGTGAAGCCGCTATAATTCGCGCTTTGACGAGCATCGAGGAAATCATGGGTCTGGACCGAGTGCCTTCCGGCAAGGATTTGCCGAACGATTTCAATGTCGTTGCCCATTTTTTCCAGCACTACAAGGATCTCGAACCAGGAAAATTCGTCAAGGTGCAGGGATGGGTCGGCATTGAGGAAGCCAAGCAGGAAATTATGGATGGCGTCAGAGCCTTCAACGAGGCCAAGGATAAACCGGCGTACTGAGCGTGACGGCGCAGCGATTGAACAGCAACGCCCGAGCGGAACCCTGCCTACTTCAATGATATCCAGATGAGCACACTGCGCATTGCCATAGCCCAGATCAATTGCATGGTCGGCGACTTTGCCGGCAATGCCCGCCGCATCCTCGACGCCGCAGTAGATGCCAGGGCGTTGGGCGCGGATCTGCTGATGACGCCAGAATTGGCGTTGTGCGGGTATCCGCCGGAAGATTTGCTGTTGCGACCGGATTTCTATCGTGCCGCCTTACGCGAGCTGCGGCAGCTGGCGCAATCGGCCGCGACGTTGGCGCCGGGCGTGGCGCTGTTAGTAGGTCATCCAGAAGAGAACGCCGGACGCCGTTTCAATGCCGCCTCGATACTGCGTGATGGGCGTATCGAGACGACCTATCGCAAGCATCGCCTGCCTAATTACGAGGTCTTTGACGAAGAGCGCTATTTCGATTCCGGCGCGGAACCGTGCGTGGTTACCCTCAATGGCGTGCGCTGCGGCGTGAACATCTGTGCCGATGTTTGGGAGGCAGGCGCCGTCGATTCCGCGCGTCATGCCGGCGCCGAGCTGCTGCTGGCGATAAACGCCTCGCCCTTTCACATCAACAAGCAGGCGCAGCGTTATGAAGTTCTAAGGGAGCGCATCGCCGCCACCGGAATGCCGGTGATCTATGCCAATCTGGTCGGCGGCCAGGACGAACTGGTGTTCGATGGCGCATCATTCGCCATCGATGGCGCCGGAGAACTGACACACCAGTTGCCGCCATTCGCGGAGGCGCTGGAGATTGCAGAATATGCCGACGGCAAGCTGTTGCCGGGACGCATTGAGGCCCCTTTGTCGAGGGAGGCGGAGGTCTATGCGGCCTTGAAGCTCGGTGTGCGCGACTACCTCGGCAAGAACGGATTTCCCGGCGCCGTCATCGGCCTGTCGGGAGGGGTCGATTCGGCGCTGACCCTGGCCATCGCCGTCGATGCGCTGGGCGCCGACAAGGTACGGGCGGTAATGATGCCTTCGCCCTATACGGCGCAAATGAGTCTCGACGATTCCCGCGAAATAGCCAGGAATTTCGGCGTCCGATACGACGAGGTAGGCATTGAACCGGCCATGCATACTTTCGCAGAATTGCTGGCATCGCAGTTCAAGGAAAGTGGCAAAAGCGCAGCAGATACCACTGATGAGAATATTCAGGCGCGCATTCGCGGCATGATCCTGATGGCGATTTCCAACAAAACCGGGGCGATTGTGCTGACCACCGGCAACAAAAGCGAGATGGCGGTTGGATATGCCACGCTCTACGGCGACATGGCCGGCGGTTTCGCCGTGATCAAGGACATCTACAAAACCTTCGTGTACCGTCTGTGCCGCTATCGCAATGCGCTGTCTCCGGATATTCCCGAGAACATTTTGACTCGGGCGCCCTCGGCGGAACTCAAGCCCGGCCAGACCGATCAGGATTCATTGCCGCCGTATGAGACGCTCGATGCGATCATCGAAGCTTACATGGAGGGCGACATCAGTCCGCGCGAAATTATCGGCTTGGGGTATGCCGAGGCCGACGTGCGGCGCGTGGTCGGTATGCTGAAGCGCAACGAGTATAAACGCCGCCAGTCGCCGGTCGGCATCCGTATTACCCGGCGCGGTTTCGGCAAGGATTGGCGATATCCGATAACATCCCGGTATACCGATGAGTATCCTTGAAACAAATGCGGGCATAGTGCGGTTTCATCTATTCCGGGAGTAAGCATGAAAAAAATCGAAGCAATCATCAAGCCTTTCAAGCTCGACGAAGTACGCGAGGCGCTCTCCGAGATCGGCGTAGCCGGCCTGACAGTCAGCGAGGTCAAGGGTTTCGGCCGGCAGAAAGGGCATACCGAGTTGTATCGCGGCGCCGAGTACGTGGTCGACTTTTTGCCCAAGATCAAGATCGAGATCGTCATTGCCGACGAGACCGTCGAACCCGCCATCGAGGCCATCATCAAGGCCGCGCGCACCGGCAAGATCGGCGATGGCAAGATCTTTGTCATGCCGGTCGAACAGGTCGTGCGCATCCGCACGGGCGAAGCAAACGAAGCCGCTATTTAGCGGCTTCGTTTGCTTGTGCGCCGCATTGCGGCCAAATGGTGAGCCATCCCCCCGGCCCCCTTCCCGAGGGTAGAGGAGGGGTTTCGCGGAGCAACGCTCCGAGCCTCCGGAACCGGCTGGCTGTGCAAAGTCAGCCGTGGGACGGGGGCGACTGATTTGCTCGCTGTGCTCGATCGGTTTTACCGCCGGGTTGCGGCAGGCGATGCCTGCAACAGCACTACTACCGCTCCCGCCCCGCCATCGGCGGCGCGCGCCTGGCAGTAGGCCAGAACCTCGGGGCGGTTGGCGAGCCAGTGGCGCACCAGTTCTTTCAATACCGGTTCGCGTCCCGGCGAACGCAAGCCCTTGCCGTGCACGATGCGCAAACAACGTTGATGCTGCGCCAGGCTCTCCGCGAGAAATTGCATCAGCGCCTGGCGCGCCTCGTCCCGGTTCAAGCCGTGCAGATCGAGTTCCCCCTGGCTTACCCAGCGGCCGCGGCGGAGATCCTTGAGCAAGCTGCGCGGCAGGCTGGGGCGCAGGAAAGCCAGTTCATCGCCTCCTTCCAGTAGAGTTTCGAGCGGCGCCGGCGCCAGCGATTCGGCCAGGGCGGCGGCTTCGTCGCGCTGGCGCTGGCGCGGGATGGGAGGAGGTAGTTGCGGTTCGTGATGAACCTTGTCGAAAACCAGCGGCACGGTATCCGCCACCGCTCCGCGAAACAGCGCCCGCTCGTCGGGGGTCGGACCGACGGGTACGCGCCGCCTGGACATGCTGCTCACACTGCTGGAATCGGCGCGCTTAGTTCAAACTGTCCAGGTAACGCTCGGCATCGAGCGCCGCCTGGCAGCCGGTCGCGGCGCTGGTGACTGCTTGGCGGTAGATGTGGTCCTGCACGTCGCCGGCGGCGAACACGCCGGGCAGGCTGGTTGCCGTGGCGTTGCCTTGGTTGCCGCCGTGGGTGACGATGTAGCCGCCCTCCATGGCGATCTGGCCGGCGAACAGGTCGGTGTTGGGCTTGTGGCCGATGGCGATGAACACGCCTTGCAGGACGATGTCTTCGGTGGCGCTGCTTTTCACGTTGCGGATGCGCATGCCGGTGACGCCGGTCTTGTCGCCGAGAACCTCATCAAGAACGCTGTCCCACTTGATGGCCACTTTTCCGGCTCTTTCCTTCTCGAACAGCTTGTCCTGCATGATTTTCTCGGCGCGGAACTTGTCGCGGCGATGCACCACGGTGACGTGGCTGGCGATATTGGCGAGATACAGCGCCTCCTCGACGGCGGTGTTGCCGCCGCCGATCACCGCCACCGGCTGGTTCTTGTAGAAGAAACCATCGCAGGTGGCGCAGGCCGAGACACCCTTGCCGGAGAAGGCTTCCTCCGAAGGCAAGCCGAGATACTGGGCGGAGGCGCCGGTGGCAATGATCAGCGCGTCGCAAGTGTAAGTACCGGCATCGCCGATCAAGGTCATGGGCTTTTCGGTCAGTTTCGCGGTGTGGATATGGTCGAAGATCAATTCCGTATGGAAACGCTCGGCGTGTTTCTGGAAGCGCTCCATCAGCGCCGGGCCTTGCACGCCATCGGCATCGGCCGGCCAATTGTCGACATCGGTGGTGGTCATCAGTTGTCCGCCTTGCGCCAAGCCGGTGATCAGCACGGGCTTAAGATTGGCGCGCGCGGCATAGACTGCGGCGGTGTAGCCGGCGGGGCCGGAACCCAGAATGAGTAGAGGGGCGTGACGGGTGTTCATGATGGCTTTCCTGTGAAAATTGACAAGTATGGCAAGATTATACGTGGCTCGGAGTGGATGATTCGCCGCCTGTGTGAATACCCAACCGGGCCAAGGTATATACCATTCAGCCGGAGAACAGGTTAATAATGCCGTCGACGTCACTCTGGAGAACCTGATGAGTCACTTACCTTCGAATTCACCCGTATCGATTATTGCGTTGCGCGTGCTGCCAATATTCGAAACGCTCAACGATGAACGCCTTGAAGAAATCGCTCGTATCGCCTCGCTGCGCAGCGTAGTCAGGAATTCCACGATTATCCGGGCGGGCGACCGGACCGATAACATCTATCTGGTTCTTGCCGGAGCTCTCAAGGTGCAGATCAGCGACCCGGATGGGCGCGAGGTGATACTGTCATTGCTTGGTCCGGGCGAAATGTTCGGCGAAATGGGCGTGATCGACGAGCACCCCCGCTCGGCCACGGTAGTCTCCACCGCTCCGTGCGACCTGGTGGTGATTGCCAAGGATGATTTCAAGCGCTGCTTGGCCGAAAACTTCGAGGTCTCGCTCTACATCATCGAGAATCTGGTTAAACGTTTGCGCAAGGCCGACCGCAAGATAGAAAGCCTGGCGTTGATCGACGTCTATGGCCGGGTCGCCAGGCTGTTGCTGGAAATGGCTGAAATTGAAGGAGGGCGCAAGGTGGTGCGGCGGCGCATTACACGCCAGGATATCGCCAAGACGATCGGCGCATCGCGAGAGATGGTCAGCCGGGTCATGCGCGATCTCCAGTTGCAGGGATTGATAGAGGAAATTGAAGGCTGTATCTGGTTGCACGAGGAGATTGACGACACTTGAGAGCCGCGACCAGGCAACGCCGGTCCCGGTCGGGAGCCGGGAGCCAGGTTAAGCGGCGATTTACGCTGTTCATCGGGCTTTCCCGGCCGGTTCCACCGGTATAATCGGACCATGTTTGCCCCGACTTTATTCCTTATGTCCCCACTGTTTGCATCTTGCCGGCGGGGCATGCCGCGCCGGACCTGAGCTTGTGGCCGAGAAAACCAACGTCCAACCGCTCCCGGAAAAAATCGTTGCCCTGCTGCAGGAGGCGCGTTGGTTTGCGCTGGCGGCGGCGGCAGTGTATCTCGGCTTGGTTCTAGGTGGCTTCGACCCAGCCGATCCGGGCTGGTCGCATGCTGCCCAGGTGGATCACATAGCCAATCCGGGAGGGCGGTTTGGCGCCTGGCTGGCCGACCTGCTGTTGTATCTGTTCGGTATTTCCGCTTGGTGGTGGGTGATGTTTCTGTTGTTTGCCGTTATCTGGGGCTACCGCCGACTGGATAGCTTCGGTTTTTTAACGCCTGACCGACGACCGTTCCTGATCGCAACGAGTGGTTTTATACTGCTGCTGATTGGTAGTTGCGGTATCGAAGCCATGCGTTTCTACAGTCTGAATGTGGCGCTGCCGCAAACACCTGGCGGCATGCCCGGCCCCGGCGGCATGGTGGGCTACGAAATCGGAAAATTAACCGCCAATCTGTTTGGTTACAGCGGCGGCACGCTGATCCTGCTGGCCATGCTGGCGGCCGGCATCAGCCTGTTTTCGGGACTCTCCTGGCTGCGCTTGGCCGAAGGGGTCGGGGCCTTGCTGGAAACCACCTGGTCCGGCGCCTGGGGCTTGTGGCAAACCTGGCAGGATCGGCGCATCGGTCGCGGCATGGCGCAGCAGCGCGAGGCGGTGATCGAGGTGGAACGCAAGAGATTCGAGGAAAATCCCTCCCCGCCGATCAGGATAGAACCGGTGTTACTGGATATTCCCAAAGCGCCAAAGGTTGAAGCGCGCATCGAGAAGGAACGCCAGGCGCCGCTGTTCTTCGACGCCCCCGGCGGCGCGCTGCCGCCGCTGCATCTGCTCGACGAGCCCAAGCATAGTCCCGACGACCTGCCGGGAGCGGATACGCTGGAATTCACATCCCGGCTGATTGAGCGCAAGCTGGCCGATTTCGGCGTCGAGGCCATGGTTTTGGCGGCCTACCCCGGCCCGGTGGTGACGCGCTACGAAGTCGAGCCGGCAGTCGGTGTCAAGGGCAGCCAGATCGTCAATCTCGCCAAGGATCTTTCCCGCGCCTTGTCGCTGATCAGCATCCGCGTGGTCGAAACGGTGCCTGGAAAATCCTGCATGGCCCTGGAATTGCCCAACCCGAAACGACAAACGGTGCGTCTCAGCGAAATCATCGGCTCGAAGGCCTATCACAACCTGCATGCGCCACTGGCGATTGCCCTGGGCAAGGACATTTCCGGCCAGCCGATGGTCGTAGATCTGGCCAAGATGCCGCACTTGCTGGTGGCGGGCACCACCGGGTCGGGCAAGTCGGTGGGCATCAACGCGATGATCCTGTCGCTGGTCTACAAGTCCGAACCGCGGGACGTCCGGCTGATCCTGGTCGATCCGAAAATGCTGGAACTCTCGGTATATGAGGGGATTCCGCACCTGTTGGCGCCGGTGGTCACCGACATGAGCAAGGCCGCCAATGTTTTGCATTGGTGCGTCGGCGAAATGGAAAGGCGTTACAAACTGATGTCGGCGCTGGGCGTGCGCAACCTCTCGGGTTACAACGGCAAGATCCATGAGGCGCAGAAAGCCGGCACGCATGTGCCTAATCCGTTCTCGATCACCCCCGAATCACCCGAGCCGCTGGCAACGATGCCCCATATCGTGGTGTTTATCGACGAACTGGCGGACCTGATGATGGCGGTCGGCAAGAAGGTCGAGGAACTGATCGCCCGCTTGGCACAGAAGGCACGTGCATCAGGCATCCATCTGATTCTGGCGACACAGCGGCCGAGCGTCGATGTCATTACCGGCCTGATCAAGGCCAATATTCCGACACGCATCTCCTTCCAGGTGTCATCAAAGATCGATTCGCGCACCATCCTCGATCAGATGGGCGCCGAAACCTTGCTCGGCCAGGGCGACATGCTGTTTCTGGCGCCGGGCACCGGACTGCCCGTGCGCGTGCATGGCGCCTTTGTGTCAGACAACGAAGTGCATCGCGTGGCCGAGCACCTGAAGAAGGTAGCCACTCCGGATTATGTCGAAGGAATACTCGATGCGCCGGCCGGGGAGGCTGGCGGCGCCGCGGAAGGAGATCTGGGCGAAGCCGGCGTCGAGGAAGACCCGATGTACGATCAAGCCGTCGAAGTCGTGCTGAAGACGCGCCGTCCCTCGATCTCGCTGGTGCAGCGCCATCTGCGCATCGGCTATAACCGCGCCGCCCGGCTGATCGAGCAAATGGAGCGGGCCGGGCTGGTCTCGTCGATGAACGGCGCCGGCAGCCGCGAAGTGCTGGTGCCGGAGCGTAGCGAGTGAATCTACTCACCGCAGAGAACGCAGAGAGCGCAGAGAAAAAAACATGAAAGAACTTGCTCGTGCGGGCTTGCTCTGCGCCCTCTGTGTTCTCTGCGGTAAATCCTTTGCTTCCGGTCCGGATCAATTCAAGGCTTTCGTCGCCGGCACCCACAGCGCCCGCGCCAGTTTCAGCCAGTCGGTGGTGGCCAAGTCCGGCCGCAAGCCGCAACTGTCCCAGGGAACATTCGCTTTTTCCCGGCCCGGCAAGTTCCGCTGGATCTACGAGCAACCCTACTATCAACTGATCGTCGGCGACGGCGACCGGTTGTGGATTTATGACAAAGACCTCAATCAGGTTTCGGTCAAGCAGCTCGGCCAGGCGCTGGGTTCCAGCCCCGCCGCGCTGCTGGCGGGCGATGCGGCGCTGGAAAAGCATTTCCTGATCAAGGATGGCGGCGAGGAGGGCGGGTTGGAGTTCGTCGATGCGACGCCCAGGGAACAGGACAGCAGCTTCGAGCGGGTGCGCATCGGTTTCAGGAACAATCAGCCGCAGCTGATGGAGGTTCGCGACAATTTCGGCCAGACCACCACCCTCCGCTTCACCCGTTTCGAGCCTAACCCGGTGTTGCCGGCCGGCCTGTTCCGCTTCGTGCCGCCCAAGGGGGCGGACATCATCGGCGAATGAATGTAGCTGGGTACGTAGAAGAGTGCACCGATGAGTTCGAATGTGAGTGATCTGCTGACTCCTACGCAACCCGCGCCGCATGCGCCGCTGGCCGAGCTGCTGCGGCCGAGGACGTTCGACGAGGTGGTCGGCCAGCAGCACCTGCTCGGGCCCGGCAAACCGTTGCGGCTGGCCTTCGAATCGCGCACGCCGCACTCGATGATCCTGTGGGGACCGCCGGGCGTCGGCAAGACCACGCTGGCGCGCTTGATGGCGGATGCCTTCGACGCCCAGTTCATCGCGCTCTCGGCGGTCTTCTCCGGGGTCAAGGACATCCGCGAGGCGGTGCAGCAGGCCCAGCTCACGCTGGCGCAATCGGGCCGCCGCACCATACTCTTCGTCGACGAAGTGCACCGCTTCAACAAGGCGCAGCAGGATGCCTTTCTGCCTTTTGTCGAGCAGGGGCTGCTGACCTTCATCGGCGCCACCACCGAGAATCCATCGTTCGAGGTGAACTCGGCGCTGCTGTCGCGCGCGGCGGTGTATGTCCTGAAGAGCCTGTCCGCCGAGGAACTGGTGCAACTCTTCGAGCGGGCTCGCCAGCGCGTCTTTCCTCATCTGACCTTTGCCGCCGACGCGCGCGACCGTCTGATCGGTTATGCCGACGGCGACGCCCGCCGCCTGTTCAACGTGCTGGAGCAACTCAAGACGGCAGCCAGTGCCGGCGAAGAAACAGCGCCAGTGGCGTCTGGCGGGCGCGAACTCGATGTGGCCTTCATCGACAACGCGCTGGCCAGCGACTTGCGCCGCTTCGACAAGGGCGGCGAGGCGTTCTACGACCAGATTTCGGCGCTGCACAAAGCGGTGCGCGGCTCCGCTCCCGATGCCGCTCTCTACTGGCTGGTGCGCATGCTCGACGGCGGCGCCGATCCGCTCTACATGGGTCGGCGTATCGTGCGCATGGCGACGGAGGACATTGGCCTGGCAGATCCGCGCGCTCTGGAGATCGCCCTCAACGCCTGCGCCATCTACGAACGGCTGGGCTCGCCGGAGGGCGAACTGGCGCTGGCGGAAGCGGCAATCTACATGGCCGTGGCGCCGAAGTCGAACGCTACTTACGTCGCGTATAATGCCGCCCGCGCCTTCATTGCCAGGGACGGGTCGCGACCGGTGCCCGAGCATTTGCGCAATGCGCCGACCAAACTGATGAAGGAACTCGGCTTCGGCCGCGAATATCGCTACGCGCATGACGAGCCCGAAGCCTATGCCGCCGGCGTAAGCTACCTCCCCGATGGCATGCCGGCGGTCAACTGGTACCAGCCAACGCCGCGCGGCCTGGAAGCAAAAATTTCCGACAAGCTGGCGCACTTGCGCGATCTCGACCGGCTGGCCAAGAAGAACCGATAGGACACGACAGGAACTAACCCATGCTGGATATCCAACTGCTGCGCCACGATTTAGCCGCCATCGCCGAACGCCTTGCCACGCGCGGGACGACGCTCGACACCGCGGCCTTCCAGGCAATGGAGGACCAGCGCAAGCAGTTGCAGACGCATACCCAGGATCTGCAGGCGAAGCGCAATAGCCTGTCCAAGCAGATCGGCATGCTGAAGGCCAAAGGTGGGGATATCGCCGCGGTCATGGCGGAAGTCGCCGGCCTCGGCGATGCGCTGAAAGGCGGTGAGGAGATGCTTGCCGCATTACTGGAGCAGCTCAATGCCTTCCTCGCGGAAATTCCCAATCTACCGCACCAGAGCGTGCCGTTGGGCAAAGACGAACACGGCAACGTCGAGGTGTTGCGCTGGGGCACGCCGCGCAGCTTCGATTTCGCGGTCAAGGATCACGTCGACCTCGGCACCGATCTGGGTGGCCTGGATTTCGAGACGGCGACGAAAATTACCGGCAGCCGCTTCACCCTGATGAAGGGTGGCCTGGCGCGTCTACACCGGGCTCTTGCCCAATTCATGCTCGACACCCATACCACTGAACATGGCTACACCGAGGTCTATGTGCCCTACCTGGTTAACGAGGACAGCTTGTTCTGTACGGGACAATTACCCAAGTTCAAGGCTGATCTATTTAGAGTGCCGTTTGGTTTAGAAGATCCGTCCGCAGCCGAGGTAGCCGAAGTCGTGTCTGGTGGTGCCACTTCAATCGGACCTGCGAAGGAGCGGAATTT
>CAYHXK010000056.1:0-11175 GCA_964360125.1 uncultured Sterolibacterium sp. | reverse complement strand
CGTCAAGACCTGGGACAGCGAATGTCCGCTCGTTCGTGTGGAGAAGGCCCCTCCTGAAGCAACCGGAAACTGGATCATCCACCTTCAGTTTCGCTGCCCCAGGGAGGTCAAGGATCTTACGATCACTTCAACGTTGTTTCTCGACATGGACGAAACCCATACCCAGTTCGCTCGCCTGGCGCCGCCCGACGATCCGGGGAAATCCTTGCGCGAGGCGGTATTGAAGGAGTCGAATACGAGTTTTCAGATTCCCGACGTACACACCGGCGGCTCGGCTTCGAGCGACCGCGCCTGGTCCTTTTTCAAGTTGGGAATCGAGCATCTGCTCACCGGATACGATCACATCCTGTTCCTGCTGACCGTGATCATCGCCATGAGCCTGATGGACACCGTCAAGGCGGTGACCGCCTTCACGGTGGCCCACAGCCTGACCATGGCGTTGGCTTTTCTCCACCTTGTCTCCCTGCCTTCCAGCATCGTCGAGCCCTTGATCGCGCTCACCATCATCTACGTTGCGGTGGAAAACATTCTGGCGCGGAATGTCAGGAAAAGGTGGCTGTTGACCGGTCTGTTCGGGCTGGTGCATGGCCTGGGTTTTGTGGGTGCGCTGAAAGCCATTACCGTATCTCGCGATGAACTGATGCTGTCACTGCTTTCGTTCAATGTCGGCATTGAGGCCGGCCAGCTTCTGGTCATCGCGATTTCATTACCGGCATTGCACTATCTCAGGAGCCGCGCCTGGGATCGCAAGTTCTGCCGGGTTTTCTCCCAGGTGGCTGCCGCGCTGGGCACTGTGTGGCTCGTCCAGAGGGTGTTCTTTTAATCCGGCAGCGGAAAAGCATGGTCATGAAAAGCGCACAGGGAAATTTATCGGAGTGCCTGACGGCATCCGTCTGCGCAATTGGATTAGCCTGTTTTCCGGTCAGCGCCAGCGCCGCCATGAAGCTGGAGCAGATGAAATTGCTCAACGGCGCTGCTCAACTGGATTTGACTGTGGAAACATTGATCGCCAGTTGCGGCCTGCCGGCAGCAATCCTCGATCATGACCCGGCGGCGGGCGCGAAGCAAAGCATCCATTGGCGTGGCGTGGGCATGCGCTTGTCGGCGCAGGATTGGGATGCAGTATACGGGTCGGTGCCCCGCAAGCTGGATAAATCCGAGGGCTGGGTCAATCCTGGTCAGCCCGCTAACCGCTGTAACTCCGGATTAACGCAATTGCAGTTTGCTGCCAAGGGCCATGCCGGAGTTCTTACCGTTACGAAGCGGCCAAATGACATCGGCTACATCACTACATATACCGAGCCGAAAAACCTGTACCAGGCCCACAAGGTGATCGGCGCCAAGGCGAGCTTGGCAAATGACCTGCCAGTGGCGAAATTGATAAGTCGCTACGGTCAGCCGGATGAGCTGATCAAGCAACCCGGAAGCAGGGAGAGTTATCGCTACTGGGTGCTTACCCTTAGGGAAAACAGGCCGGATACTTTGTATGCGGTTGACTTCAAAATTGAGAACGGCGCCACCAAGACCTACGCCATCAGTACCAAGGGGGTAGGCTTTGTTCAGCAGCGGCTCGATTTGCTTCTGCGGCAGTGGGAAAAGGATTATGTTCTGGACTGATTAAAGCCGGCATTGACCGTTCGTCCGTGCCACGGTCACAAACGCATGCTCGGCCAGATCATGTAGACGACGGCGCGAGCCAGCGCCATTTGGTCTGCAGCCGGACCACTTCCGGGCGGCATGTTGCACTTGCCGGCCGTTACCGACTGCACCAGGGCGTCCAGACCCTGATCCATTCGCGGCGTCCAGGCTTTCCTGTCGCCGATCCCCGGGGCGCCGCCGAGGCCCTTGCCGTGACAGGACTGGCAAAACTCCTGAAACATGCTCTTTCCGGTCTGCTGGCCGCTGAACTTACTCGCCGGCAAGGGCTCGAGTGCGATATCAGCCAGAGGACGAATGCGCATCAGGATGGCGTCCTCGTCCGGGTTCGAGTCGCTGCCGGTCCATGGCAGGGACGCCAGAAAGGCAGCGAACATGGCCAGCAGCAGCCCGATGGCGAGGTAGCCGCTGACCATCCGGGATTTCGACAGCTTTACGGGTGAGGGTGGAGTGGCCATGGTGGCAGGTTCTATTTTGCAATTGCGCGGGTGACTTCGCCGGGACTCGTCGGCCCGGCCGCCGTCACGCTGTCGAGGCGATAGTTCGCCGCTTCCGTCTCGCGCAGCGCCTGGCGCAACAAGGCTTGCGCGGTCGCATCCATGTCCGGATTGTTCAGCAGCATGGCGCGGTACATGCGGACGTAATGTTCTCCCGGCATTATTTCCACGCGCATCTCGATGCGATAGGCGCTCGCCGGTGCCACCGCTTTGGCCGACAGCAGCGATCTGCCTCCGGGAGGAATGCGGGTGTCCGACCACTCGCGAGCCATGTCCGCGCTGACCGTTCGGCCGATCACCAGCCTGCCGAGTTCCCTCTCCTTGCCGGCCGCGAGCAAGTGCAGGCTGACCAGAACCTTGGGCACGACGTAGGTAGGAAAATAATGTCCGACTCCCGGTGCAGTTATGCTGGCCAGAACTTCCAGCCGCCCATCGGCCAGGCGCTTCACCTCGAGTTCCCGGCGGATCCCCTTGCGCACGGTGTCCGGATCATGAATGCCACGCCAGATGTGGCGCCGCTCCGGCATGTGACAGGTCTGGCAAGTCGATCCCTGGCGTGCGGCAGGACTGTTGCGCCATTCCTCATAGGTGTTCTCGATCAGCTTGCCTTCCAGACTGCGGGCGCCGGGGGGGAACTGGTGGCAGGGTGAGCAGAAGCGGCTGTCACGAAATGCCTGCTGCGCTTCGAAGCCGCCATGCAGTTTCGGATTGCGGATTTGGGTTGGCGGACCGAAACGCTGGTGCCGGCGCACATGACAGGAAGCGCAGGTATTGCCCCGGCGGTGCAGGTCGGCGCTGACATAGGCGGGCATGGGCGAGGTCGGCGCGTTGGCCCAGCCATGTTCCAGGCCCGTCAGTGCCTTCTGCTCAGCCAGCGGCGCGTGGCAGCGCAGGCAGTCGTTGCTGTCGCTCTGGGTCATCACGCGCAGCTGCCAGCGTATTCCCGGACCCATCGCCTTGCTGTGCAGGCTGGTGCTCCAATCGGCATACTGCGCAACGTGGCAGGCGGCACAGGTCTCCGGCGCCAGCGATGCCTCGATGGCAGAGAATCCGGGCGGCGGATCGCCCTGCGGCGCGATGGGTTGCGCCCAATGCGCCGAGAGAAACCGCGCAACCGGGTCGGCTGGAAACTCGCCGGCAGACAGATAGAAATAGATGCCGCACGCAATGGAAATGGCAAGGCCGGTCAGTAGCAACAAGGTCGGTCTTGTCGCATCGGCAAAGCCATGTCGAATTCGATTTATCAAGCGCGCGGTGAATTGAGGCACAATCACCCCGTCAGCTCTTGAATCGTGTGGAAAAGGAGCGTTGCAATTTCATGACGATCATCCGTTCATATTGTAAATTTCCGGGAAGCTTACTAGACTGCTCCTCTCCGCAATCGCCGTGCCCTTGATCCCATGCAAGCTGTCTTGACAAGGCTCTTGAAACAATATTGCGGAAGTGATTGCGGTACTTCCGGGAATTCGACTATGAGAACACTGCCAATCGCGCCCTCGTCGACCATACTCCGCTGGCTGCTCAGCTTGAGCATTCTTGCGGCAGTGATCGCCATATTTTTTCCTCTGCACCTGGAACAACAATATCCGCTGGAAAGTTTCGTCTTGCCGCTCGCCGTTGCGGGCGCCCTGATAGTCGTGCTGGCCGCCTATTTTCTGACATTTCCGCAAGGAATGGCGATCATTCATCGCGGCATACGCGGCGCCACCGAGGGGACGCTCAAGCCGATCGAAACGCCTCGCCGGATACGGTTCTTTTTCGGACCGATAGTCGAAGACTACAACATTCTCATTCGCAATATCGGCTCCTTGTTCCGTGAAATGGAGCAAAGCCAGTTGTCGATCATCGGCGATCGCAACCGCAACGATGCCATTCTGCGCAGCTTGCCCGGCGCCTTGCTGACCGTGGACAGTGACTTTAGCGTGACGCTGTCGAACCAACAGGCGGAACAACTGTTCGATTCCTGCACGGATGGCCTGCTTGGGAAAAACCTCTTCGAACTGCTACCCCTGAACGAAGATGGGCGGGAGTTGTTGCGGGAGGCATTCCTTTACGAACAACAGGTTAATAACAAGGAGATCGTTCTCAATGCAGGCGATACTCCCCGACACTTCACGCTCAATATCACTTTCTTCAGGCAATTGCAGAGTTCGACCGAATACTGTGCCGCGGTCATGCTGCAGGACATCACGGATTACAAAAGGATGCAGGAATTGATCCATCAGTCGGAGAAGTTCCTGGCCATCGGAAAGCTCGCGGGCGGGGTGGCGCACGAGCTGAATACGCCGCTCGGGACGATAGTCGGCTATGCCCAGTTGCTCAATGAGGGTGTATCCAGCGAGGACAAGCGGCTGCAATACGGGCAGGTGATTTACCGCGAGGCAAAGCGTTGTTCCAGGATTATCGAAGACCTGCGGACATTCGCGCAACGAGACGTTTGCCAACCCGGCAGTTGCGAGATCGGCAGCGTCATACGCGAAGTGATCGAGACCATTTATAACTGCCCAGGCAAGAGCCATGACGTGCGAATTGAATCGGACCTGGCCGCAAGTGTCCTGGTCCGTGGGTCCGAAGGCCAGTTGGATATCGTGCTGGTCAATCTGATCATGAATGCGGTCCATGCTGCCGCCGAGGCGGGAGCGGATCCTCGCGTCACCATCGCCAGCAGGGTCGAGGACGATAGCGTCGCGATCAGCATCACCGACAACGGACCCGGCATACCTCAGGCGCAGCGCAATCAGCTTTTCGATCCTTTCTTCACCACCGGTAGCTCGGGACTCGGTTTGGGACTGGCGATCAGCCAGTCCATCGTCACGGGAATTGGCGGCAATCTGGCTTGCGACCCGGACTTTGAGGGCGGTGCGCGCTTCGTCATGAGACTGCCCTTGGCAGCGGGTAGGCCGGCATGACGACAAACACGCTGGAGACCGGCGTTGCTGGTGAACTAGTGACGCGGCCGGTGATACTTGTGGTCGAAGATGACGAGCCGATGCGCAACCTGATTGCCGAGGTGCTTGAGCCGCTGGATGCCAAAGTGATGTTGTCCAGGAGCGCCCGGCATGCAATGGACATAATTGAGAGCCATGAGGTCGGCGTGGTGCTGACCGACTTACGCATGCCCCAGGCAGATGGCATTGAAATCCTCAATTTCGCCAAGCAGCGCAACCTGATGACCCAGGTGGTACTGATCACCGGCCACGCGACCGTGGAATCGGCGGTCGATGCGCTGAAATGTGGTGCCTACGACTATTTGCGCAAGCCTTTCGAACCCGTGGATCTGCGGCGCGAAATCGAAAGTGCGCTGCAATTCTTCCTGCTCAACCGCGAAAACCTCCAGTTGCGAGATACCTGCCGCACCATCGGCGCCGACGACCTGATCGGCAAGAGCCAGAGCATCAACTCGGTGCGACGCCTGATCGGCATTGCCGCCGGTTATGACTGCAGCGTGTTGATTACCGGGGAGTCCGGTACCGGCAAGGAGATCGTGTCGCGACGGATACACGCGGAAAGCTTGCGCAAGGACAATCCATTTGTCGCCATCAATTGCGCGGCAATTCCGGAAAATCTCATCGAGAGCGAGTTGTTCGGATATCAGCGCGGCGCCTTCACCGGCGCGGATCATGCGAAGATCGGTCTATTCGAGGCCGCCAGCGGCGGAACGCTTTTTCTGGACGAGATCAACAATTCCTCGCTGTCGCTGCAGGCGAAACTGTTGCGCGTATTGCAGGATGGCATGCTGTACCGGATGGGCGATACCAAGCCGCGCCATGTCGATGTGCGCTTGCTGGTGGCCACCAATAGACCGCTGCAGGATCTCGTGACGAGCGGCAGTTTCCGCATGGATCTCTACTACCGGCTAAAAATCATCGAGATCAACATTCCGCCGTTGCGCGAGCGAATCGGCGACGTGCCGCTGCTGGTCAATTATTTCATCGGGAAACAGTCGGCCCGGCTTAAAAAGAAAGTCAGGGGGATCAGCACCAAGGCGCTGAATGCGCTGGTCCGTCACGACTGGCCCGGCAACGGCCGGGAACTGGAGAATGTGATTCAGCGCATGATCATCTTTACCGAGACCGACCTCCTGGATGTCGATGTCGTGCCGCATGAACTGAGGGAAATCAAGGAAGGTCGGATTAAGACTGCAGAATACGTTTCGCCGCAAAGCCTTGAGGAACTGGAGATTTCATTTATAGCCAAGACCCTGCATGAAAATAACGGCAACCGGGCAGCCACCGCCGAGATTCTGGGAATCGACAAGACCACGCTTTGGCGGAAGATCAAGCTTTACAAGATCGAGTAATTGATGACTTTTGAGCCGCGCATCGAGGTCGTTACGCGCGACGATGGCGGGTGCGGCGTTTTGCTTACCGGACGCTGGACGCTGGAATTGTTGGCGCCGCTGATCCCGTTGCTGAGTCAGGCATTGGCTAAGCAGGCTGCAATCGCCAATGTCGAATGGAATATTCTCGACATTGAGGCAATGGACAGCGCCGGTGCGATCCTGCTGTGGCGGGCCTGGCGGCGCAAGCTACCCGCCGAGCTGCTGGCGCGACCGGAGCATTTGCACATTTTCGAGCGCATCGACGGCGCCGACCGTCTGCCGGTCTCCCGCGCGATTCCCGATTCGCCATTTGAGAAGATCATTGCCATCGGCGACGGGGCGATCCGCTTCTGGCGCCACCTGAGCGACTTTACCGCCCTGGTGGGGCAATTGCTGCTGGATGCCGCCCATCTGCTGCGCCGACCGCGCGATCTGCCCTGGCGCGAAACCACGGCCAACCTGTACAAGAGCGGCGTGCGCGCGATGCCGGTGACGGCGCTGGTCGGTTTCCTCATCGGCATCGTGCTTTCCTATCTTTCGGCGCTGCAGCTGAAGCGCTTCGGCGCCGATATCTTTATTATCAATATTCTCGGCCTGGGCATCGTTCGGGAGCTTGGCCCGGTACTGGTGGCGGTGCTGGTGGCGGGTCGCTCGGGCTCTGCGATGACGGCGCAACTCGGCGTCATGCGGGTGACGGAGGAGATCGACGCGCTGGCGACCATGGGGGTGTCGCAAAGCCTGCGCCTGGTTTTTCCCAAAGTTGCGGCAATGGCCCTGGTGATGCCCTTGCTGGTATTGTGGGCCACGGCCATGGCCTTGATCGGCGGGATGGTTGCGGCGCAGATCCAGCTGGATATTTCATACGGGTTTTTCTACGATACCTTGCCCAAGGTTGTGCCTGTCGCCAACGTCTGGATCGGCCTGCTCAAGGGATTCATCTTCGGCATTCTGGTGGCTTTGGTGGCCTGTCATTTCGGCCTGCGGGTGCGTCCCAACACCGAGAGTCTTTCATCCAACACCACTGCGTCGGTGGTCACGGCGATCACCGTAGTGATCCTGGCCGACTCCATCATCGCCATCGCCACGCGCGGCTTGGGCCTGCCATGACGAGTACGCCGCTGGTCGCAGCCGCGGTCAGCATCAGGGATCTTTCCACCAGATTCGGCGATGTTTGGGTGCATCGCCATATCGATCTCGAAATCGGCCGCGGCGAGATGGTGGCGCTGGTGGGAGGTTCGGGGAGCGGCAAAACCACGCTGCTGAGGCAGATGATCGGTCTGCTGGAACCGACCGAAGGCGATATCCGCCTTCTCGGCGAACCGCTGTTCGGCGGCGGCCGGGAACGCGAGCAGGCATTGCGGCGCCGCTTCGGGGTGCTGTTCCAGCATGGCGCGCTGTTTTCGGCATTCAGCGTCTATGAAAATATTGCATTTCCGCTGCGCGAATTGCGCGCCTTGGACGAGGATTGCATCCATGATCTCGTCATGCTCAAGCTGGCGATGGTGGAGCTGCTGCCGCGCCATGCGCGTTTGATGCCGGCCGAGCTGTCCGGGGGCATGGTCAAGCGCGCGGCCCTGGCGCGAGCGCTGGCACTCGAGCCGGAACTGCTGCTGCTCGACGAGCCGACTTCCGGCCTGGATCCTGACCGCTCCGACAACTTCGTTCGCTTGATCCGCGTGTTGGGCGAGGAGTTGGGACTGACCGTGGTGCTGATAACGCACGATCTGGATACCTTGACAGCGCTTGCCTCGCGCGTGGCCGTGCTGGCGGATCAGCGTATACTTGCATTAGGCAGCCTGGACGAGATCACGAATATCGACCATCCCTTTATCCGGAATTTCTTTCTCAGCGAGCGCAGTCGGCGCACGCGGGATTCACGCTGAAACGTAACCGCACACATATATCGATTTTGACATGGAAAGCCGCGCTCACGCCCTGGTAGCAGGATTATTCGTACTGGTGCTGGGTATCTGTGCTGTCATGACGATATGGTGGTTCGGCGGCGACCGCCAGTTGACCCGCGATGTCCTGCTGGTGACGCAGCGCAGCGTCGCGGGGCTCAATCCGAGCGCTCTGGTGCGTTTTCGCGGCATACGCGCCGGAAGGGTGCAGGATATCTATCTCGACCCGGATGACGGCCGCAACATCCTGGTACGCATCAGCGTCGATGCAGACCTGCCCTTGACCCGCTCCACTACGGCACAACTGAACTATCAGGGCGTCACCGGACTGGCCTATGTCCAGCTGGAAGACAATGGCGCGAGCCGCGAGATGCTGGTCGCCGCAGGCGAAGCGTTGCCGCGCATTGCGCTCAAAGCGACGCTATTCGAAACGCTTGGGGAGCGCGCCGGCGACATCGTTGCCCAGGTGAGCGAACTGTCGATTCGACTCAACCGCTTGCTGGATGAAAAAAATACTCGCCACTTGAGCCAAACCCTGGAAAATCTTGCCACAGCCTCCGACGGACTCAAGCTAGTGCCGCAAGTCATGCTGGCAGTGCGCGAAGCGCTCAACGATACCAATCTGAAACGCCTGGGCGCCATCCTTGCACATCTGGAAAAAACCGCCGGACAGGCCGCGCCTCTGACTGTCGAAATGCGCGGCCTGGTGGCTTCGATGCAATCCTTGAGCCAGCGGCTTGGCGAGACCGGCGGCGCCGTGGGTGACGATCTGAGGGGCGTCACCTTGCCGCGGATCAACCAGATGGTGGAGGAACTCCGCCAGAATTCTCGCCAACTGGCCCGCATTCTCGGCAGCCTTGAAGATGCTCCGCAATCGCTCATCTTCGGTCGTTCCGCGCCGCAGGCCGGTCCCGGCGAGACGGGCTTTGTTGCTCCGGATAAATGATCCCCATGCGCTATCGCCTACTAGCTGTCGTGACGTTCATCCTGCTACTGGGCGGATGTTTCGGTGACTTGGGCAAGCGACCCAGCCCGGCGAGTTATGACTTCACCGCCGCCTTGACGGCGCCTGTCTCGGCTCAGCCGTCCCGCCTGAGTCTGCGCCAGATTGAAGTGCTAGCACCGTCCTGGCTGGAGTTGCCGGCGATGCAATATGTCCTCGCCTATGCGGAGGCCGCACGGCGCGAAGCATATGCCGAAAGCCGCTGGGTGGCGCCGCCCGCCAGGCTGCTCGAACGGGCACTGGCGCGGCGTTTGCTCTCCGGCCAGGAGACTGTTGCTGCGGCAGGCTGCCGCTTGCGCGTCGAACTCGATGAATTCGCTCAAATATACGCTGCGCCGGGCAGCAGCCATGCGCTGCTCGAGGTGCGTGCCATGCTGTTAGCGCCGCGGGCGAATGAACTGCTGCTGCGCCGCAACTTCCGGCTGTCGTCGGCAGCGGGATCGAATGCGCGCGCCGGCGTGCTTGCTTTCACCGGCGCATCGCGCGATCTCGGCAATCAGATCGAGCATTGGCTTAACCAGATGGCCGACGGGATGCCGGGACTTATCCAGCGTTGCCGCTTGGGCTAAGATAGATATCGGCGCAGCGGAATATAGCGAGGAATCATGCCAAATCCATATACCGGCGGTCTCGACAAGAATCCGGCCAATTACGCGCCGCTGACGCCGTTGACTTTCATCGAGCGTTCCGCCTCCGTTTATCCCGAGCGCGTTGCCGTGATCCACGGCCGGCGCCGCTATACCTGGGCCGAGTCCTACGCCCGCTGCCGGCGGCTGGCTTCGGCCTTGGCGCGGCAGGGGATCGTCCGCGGCGACACGGTGGCGGCGATGCTCAACAACACCCCGGAAATGCTGGAGTGCCACTTCGGTGTGCCGATGGCCGGCGCCGTCCTGAACACCCTGAACACCCGCCTCGATGCCGAGACCATCGCCTTCATGCTCAACCACGGCGAGGCGAAAGTGCTGATCGCCGACCGCGAATATTCGGCCGCGACGGGCAAGGCGCTGGCCCTGCTCGGGCGAAAAATTCTCGTCATCGACGTCGACGATCCGGAATATGGCGGCCCCGGCGAGCGTCAGGGACCTTTCGAATATGAGGGTTTTATCGCCGGCGGCGATGCGGATTACGCCTGGCGGAATCCTCCCGACGAGTGGGACGCCATCTCGCTCAACTATACTTCGGGCACCACCGGCAACCCCAAGGGCGTGGTGTACCACCATCGCGGCGCTTATCTGAATGCCGTCTCCAACATCGTCTCCTGGGGCATGCCGCCGCAGGCGGTGTATCTATGGACGCTGCCGATGTTTCATTGCAACGGCTGGTGCTTCCCGTGGACCATGGCGGCCAATTCCGGCACCAACGTCTGCCTGCGCCGCGTCGAGGCCAAACTGGTGCTCGATGCCATCCGTGAATACAAGGTCACGCATTATTGCGGCGCGCCCATCGTGCATGCGATGCTGGTCAATGCGCCGGCTGAATGGCGTGCAGGTATTAACCATCAGGTCAGCGCCCTGGTCGCCGCGGCGCCGCCACCGGCGGCGGTGATCGAGGGCATGGAAACCATCGGCTTCAATATCACCCATGTCTACGGGCTCACCGAGACCTACGGTCCGGCGGCGGTGTGCGCCAAGCACCTGGAGTGGGACGCGCTGTCCATCGATCAGCGCACCGAGCGTAACGGCCGCCAGGGGGTGCGCTACCATCTGCAGGAAGGTCTCGAGGTGATGGATCCGCAGACCATGCAGCCGGTACCCCGCGACGGCGAGACCATGGGCGAGATCATGTTCCGCGGCAACA
>CAYHXK010000055.1:0-11190 GCA_964360125.1 uncultured Sterolibacterium sp. | reverse complement strand
CCCGACCGGGGCCTTCGGGCGGCGTTGTTCGAGCTATGCTATTTTTGGGGCCGGCGGGGCTGGGGGTCGGTCGCGTGGGAAGCCGCAGGCCGAGGCAGCGGGGAGCGTTTCTTTGGTTACTTTCTTGTCGCCACAAGAAAGCAACTCGCCCGCCGGGGCGAGACCCGGCAATTGCAGGTTGGGAGCAAAGGTTGCAGGCTCGTCTTCCATGAACGCTCAGCAGCGTTATGCTCCCAGCAAACGCCGCCCAAGCAATGCTTGCATATCCCGCCTGCCGTCGGCAATCACGTAAACGATCGCTTGCTTTCCTATCACCCGGTAGATGATCCTGTATGGCTTGAAGAAGGATTGGCGATACTCGCGGATGCCAAGCGCCAATAATTCTCGCGGATATGAACCGCGCTCGGGATAACTGGACAGACTCTCGGCAACCTCCATCAACTTATCCAGCACGTGGTCTGCGCTGTTTGGTGAATCATGGTCCGCGATATGGGCGTACAGCTTTTCGAGATCGCCTTCCGCTCCCGCGGTAAGCAGCACCTCGTATCGCATCAGGCGGAGGCTTTCTTGGCACGAAGGCGCTTCACAACTTCGGCAATGGGTTTAACCTTGCCCTCTTCGATTTCTCGGTTGCCAAGTGCCAATATCTTCAGAAGTGCCAGTGTTTCCTGCGTTTCCTCATACGAAACGACGTCTTGGATGACGGCCTTGGCCTCGCCGTTTTGAGTAATCACCAGGGGTTCGCGCTTTTCGGCCAACTGAAGCAGCACTTCGGCGGCATTGGCTTTTAGATAGCTGATTGGTTTGACTTGAGATGAATAGCGCATAGTCACTCCAGATTGGTTGCAGAGGACCGAATATAGTCCATTAACAGTCCTGCCGCAAGATCGGAGCGATCTATTTACCTGAGCCCGCAGCGCTCTTGCCGCCGCGGATCAGTTCGAGATAGCGTTTCTTCTCCTCCTCGAACCGGGTCCGCACTTGCTCCATTTCCTTCTTCTTTGCCTCGATTGCGCTTTGCTGCGACTTGATCTCCGACTCGCTGGCCTTGATCTGCGCCTGTAACTCCGGCGGCATGGGCTTCTTCTGATAAAACTCGAGTTCGAGGTCGAGCTTTTTCTTGCGCTTGACTGCTTCGTCGTATTTTCTCTGCGCTTCCTTGGCGCTATTCTCCACGTCGGCGAGCGCTCGTTCGCGGGCTAAATCCACATCCTTCTCGTTGGAGTAGGTATTCAGCAAGGCCTGGTTCCTGCGCATCTCTTCCATGGCGATGCGCTCTTCCTTTTTCTTGTTCGCCATTTCTGCTTCGTGTTGGGCTTTCTGCTCGGGCGTCAACGGCGCCTCGAACTTTCGCAGTGTCGTGCCGCGCTCGCTCACCTCACGATAAGCCCGGCCGAAACACTCGCGCGGCAAAGTATCGCCGCAAGCCTGCCTGCCCCGCTCATCCGAACAGCAATAGGACTTGGCGGCATGAACCGGCAAGGGCAATGCGGCAAGCAGGAGCAGCCAGAGTAAGGCCGAATGTGGGGACATATCAGGGCTCCTTGGCGCCATATTGGGCGCGATACTGTGTCACTGCGGACAAGTTGCGTTGCGAATTCGGGTGATCTTGCAGATAGGCGATCAAGTCGTCAAGCGTGGCGACGCAAAGTACCGGTATTCCATAATTCCTCTCCACTTCCTGTACTGCGGAGAGCCGGGTTTCGCCGCTGCCGCGTTCCATGCGGTCCAGGGCGATCACCACGCCGGCCGGCTGCGCGCCGGCTGCCTGGATGATTGCGACGGACTCGCGCACCGAGGTTCCGGCTGAAATCACATCGTCGATAATCAGCACCCGGCCGGCCAGCGGCGCGCCGATCAGCATCCCGCCCTCGCCGTGGTCTTTGGCCTCCTTGCGGTTGTAGCAAAAGGGCAGGTTGCGGCCTTGCAGCGCAAGCGCCATGGCAGTGCCGGCGGCCAGTGGAATGCCTTTGTAGGCCGGACCGAACAACATGTCGATAAGAATGCCGGAGGCGAGGATGGTGCGGGCGTAGAAGCCGCACAGACGGGCCAGCGAATCGCCGTCATTGAACAGCCCGGCGTTGAAAAAGTAGGGCGACAGGCGCCCGGCCTTGGTCTTGAACTCGCCGAACCGCAACACGCTTCTTTCGCAGGCAAACGCAATGAAATCCCGGCTAAAATCCACGGCCCACGTCCAATTCTGCAGAAAACAACATTTTACATGCTACGCATCATTTCGTTAAACCTCAACGGCATCCGTTCTGCGGTTTCCAAGGGATTTCTGGATTGGCTGCAAACCCAGAACGCCGATTTCGTTTGCCTGCAGGAGCTGAAAGCGCAGCCCGGCGATCTTTCCGGAGAAATGCGCGCACCGGCCGACCTTCAAGGCTGGTTCCACTGCGCCGAAAAGAAAGGCTACAGCGGCGTCGGCATTTATGCCCGACGCGAACCCGAGCGTGTCGTCGAAGGCCTGGGGATTGCCGAGATCGACGCCGAGGGGCGTTATTTGCAAGCCGATTTCGGCAAGCTGTCGGTCATCGCGCTCTACCTGCCCTCAGGCTCCAGTTCGGAAGATCGCCAACTCGCCAAATTCCGTTTCATGGCGCATTTCTGGCCGCGGCTGGAAACCTTGCGCGCCTGTGGACAGGAAGTGGTGCTGTGTGGCGACTGGAACATCGCCCACCAGCCGATCGACCTGAAGAATTGGCGGTCGAATCAGAAAAACTCCGGCTTCCTGCCCGAGGAGCGACTATGGCTGTCGCGCATCTTCGACGAACTCGGTTGGGTGGATGTGTTCCGCCACTTGTTTCCCGACGCGCCGGACCAATATACTTGGTGGTCGAATCGTGGACAGGCCTGGGCGAAAAATGTCGGTTGGCGTATCGACTATCAGATTGCCACGCCGGAATTCGCGCAATCCGCCCGAACGACTTCCATCTACACTGCGCAGCGGTTCTCCGATCATGCCCCGCTGACAGTCGACTACGCCTGGAAATTATGATCCATATCAATGCGTCGACCGCATATGGTCGATATTTTCAGTAGATTCAATTATGATTGATTAGTATCATCCTTTTACGGAGAATGCCATGAATGAAATGACCCAGGTCAGTAAAGAAAAACTCGTTGCCGATTTCAAGGTAGTGATTGCCGATGCCGAGGAGTTGTTGCGCGCCACTGCTGGACAGGCGGGCGAAAAGATCGGCGATTTGCGCGCCAAGGCTCAGGATCATCTCGCCAGCGCCAAGATCAAGCTGGCCGATGCCGAGGCGGCCATTGTCGACAAGGCCAAGCAGGCCGGACGCGTCGCCGACGACTATGTCCACGACAATCCCTGGGGTGCGGTCGGCGTTGCCGCCGGTATCGGCTTCCTCGTCGGCCTGTTGATTGGCCGCCGCTAAGCTTTTATGCCGATGAAAACCCCGCCGCTGGAGGGTGGTTTGTTTGCTTCGTTGCGCGGCCTCATCGCCACGGCGGTGGAGTTGTTGCGTACGCGCTTCGAAATTCTCGCCACCGAACTCGAAGAAGAGAAGCTGCGCCTGATCAGGGTGCTGGTGTATGGCGCCGCAGCAATCTTTCTGCTGAGCTTCGGCGTGGTATTCCTGGCGATATTCCTCACCGTGCTGTTTTGGGACAGTAACCGCCTGCTGGTGATTGGCGGATTCACGGCGGCGTTTCTGTTTTTCGGCCTCGGCGCGTTATTGCTGGCGCAACGCCAGATTCGCGGCGGATCGCGCTTGTTCGCCGCCAGCCTGGCCGAACTGGCACAGGACTGCCGGGCTTTGCAGGGTAAGTCCGGGAATTCCCCGTGAATCCCAGGCAAGTCGAGCTGGCGTTGAAAAAACAGCGCTTACTCCTGCGTAGCGCCGCTTTGCGCGAAAATTTCGGGAATTACGCGACCACCTGGATGCCGGTATTTGCAGCCGGCGATCGGGTACGGAGCGGACTGCTCTGGCTGCGCCGTCACCCACTCCTGCCTGTGGTCGCGATGATTGCAGCCCTGGTCGCGCGGCCGCGCGGACTGCTGCGCTGGGCTCGGCGCGGCTTTTTTGCCTGGCAAGCTCTGCGCAAACTCCGCACGGTTTTCGTCGCCAAACAGCCCGGCGGTTTTTGAAATCCGTGTTCTCAAACAACCGCGATAAGCTGCGGCAGGTGCAGCGGCATATCGGCGCCTTGAAGAGAGCGCGCCTGCAGACCGGCATGGTGCGCCGGATGCTGGATGCGCAGCAGCGCGAGCGAGCGCAGCTGCTCGTCGAAGCGGCCAGGATCAAGGGGTTGATGCCGCTGCTGATGAAACCGCGCAATGGCAAGCGCTGGAGCAAGGCTGAGCGCGATGAATTACAGGAACAGTTCCGCTCCCTGATGTATTTGTCCCCCTACCTGGTCGTCCTCGCCTTGCCCGGTTCGTTCCTGATGTTGCCGGTGCTCGCATGGTGGCTGGATCGACGTCGCGGTAACCGTAAGATCGGTAAATAAATCCGCAGGGCAGGATCAAAACACGATCACCTGTCTGACAGCTTCGCCGCTCGCCAGGCGATCGAAGCCGAGATTGATCTCGTCCAGCCCAAGGCGATGCGTCACCAGCTTATCGACCGGCAATCGTCCCGCCCGGTAAAGCGCGATGTAGTGCGGGATGTCGCGCGCCGGCACCGAGGAGCCGAGGTAGCTGCCCTTCAGCGTTCGCTCCTCGGCGACCAGATTCACCGCCGGCACGTTGAATGTATGCGCCGGTGGCGGCAGGCCGCAGGTGACCGTCGTTCCGCCGCGCCGGGTGATCCGGTAGGCGATATCCAGCGCTGCGACGCAACCGGCCGCTTCAATCGCCACATCCACACCTCCGCCGGTCACTGCCTTGACCTGCGCGAGCAGATCCGGATCGTCGGCGCGAAAAGCCTGCATCGCCCCCAGGGAGCGCGCCAGTTCCAGCTTTCCATCGAGCACGTCGATGGCGACAACCTGCCGTGCACCCGCGGCCATTGCGCCGAGAACCGCCGACAGGCCGACGCCCCCCAGCCCGATGACGGCAGCGGTGCTACCCAGCCTGAGCCGGGCCGCATTGATTGCCGCCCCGACTCCGGTGAGTACCGCGCAGCCGAACAGCGCAGCGATGTCGAGCGGAAGTTCCGGGTCTATCCTTACCAGGGAACCGCGCATCACCACAGCGTATTCCGCGAAACAGGAAACGCCTACCTGATGATTCAGGGGACTCCGGTCGGCACGGTGCAGTCGCCGCTGGCCGCCTACCAGAGTGCCGGCGCCGTTGGCCGCTGCGCCCGGCTCGCAGAGTGCCGGCCGGCCTTCCAGGCAGGGCAGGCAATGGCCGCAACTGGGCACGAAGATCAATGCGACATGCTCGCCGCGTCGCAAATCAACGACGCCCGGCCCGATTTCCTCGACAATGCCGGAGGCTTCGTGGCCTAAAACCATCGGCATCTGACGCGGCCGGTCGCCGTTGACGATGGAAAGATCGGAATGACATAGACCGGCGGCGGCGATTTTCACCAGCACTTCGCCGGGGCCGGGCGAGTCGAGCTCGACGGTTTCGACGCTGATCGGCCGGGTTTGCACGTAAGGCTGCGGGCGCTGCATCTGGTCGAGTACGGCGGCACGGATTTTCATGCGACTCCCCCTGCATCAATTGCGACTACGCTGTGGAGGAAACATATCACAACCCGAGTCGATCAGGCTTTTTCCGGCACGGTCTGCATGATCGCTTGCCAGGCCTTTTCCGCCTTGCTCCCGGTCGTCTCGAATACGTTTGCCAGATGCATGAGTTGAGTGCCGGTCAACTGGGACTCAAGTTTTTCCCCTGCGGCGGTCAGACGCAACTGCTTGTAGCGGCGATCCTGCGGCGCCACCCGAGCCGCCACCAGCTTCATCTCGATCAGCTGCCGCAGCGGCGCATTCAGCGCCTGCTTGCTCACGTCAAGTATGTTCAACAGGTCGTTGACGACTATCTCCGGATTGCGGCCGACGAAGTACAGGATTCGGTGATGCACGCGCCCCAGCCCGCGCTGCTTCAGGATGCGATCCGGCCGGGCGGTGAAGGCGCGATAGGCAAAGTAGAAGATCTCGATGGATGCCCTGAGTTCCTCCTGGCGCTTTAGGTCAATCATATTGACATGCTAGTCAAGTTTAGGTAATTTGTCCATGAGTCAATATCATTGACGTATATCAAGGAGAGAAACCGTGCCAACGACCGCAAGGCTTTCGCGCCGTACGCAAAATCTGCATGCTTCGCCGATCCGCGAAATTCTGTCGGCCATCGACAAGCCTGGAATGATTTCGTTCGCGGGCGGCTTGCCGTCCCCGGAGAGCTTTCCGACTCTGGACTTGGGGCGAGTGCCGCCGCAATGGCTGCAATATGGGCCGACCGAGGGCGAGCCGTCCCTGCGCGAATGCATTGCCGCGGAACTGGCGGCGCTGGGTCTGTCCTGCAAGGCGGAGCAGGTGTTGGTGCTGTCGGGCTCGCAGCAGGGCATCGACTTGGTTGCCAAGCTGTTCATCGACCCCGGCACGCTTGTTGCCGTGGAATCGCCGACTTATTTGGCCGCATTGCAGGTATTCCGTTTCCAGGGAGCACGCTTCGCGACCATAGACCCAGGGCAGGAAAATCCCTGGCAGTCACACGAATCGCCTCCGGCGTTGGCCTATGTCATCCCGACTTTCCAGAATCCGACCGGACGCTGCTACACCGGCGCGGAGCGGGACAGTTTCGCGCGCGCCTGCGATGCTCGTGGAGTAGTGTTATTCGAGGACGATCCCTACCGAGACCTGGCCTACGATGCCTGCGACCGGACGCCGCTTTGCGCCAGGCTCACCAACACTTCCTGGATCTATCAGGGTTCGTTTTCCAAAAGCCTGGCGCCCGGCCTGCGCCTGGGCTTTCTGGCGGCGTCCGCCGATCTCGTTCCTTATCTGGTACGCCTCAAGCAGGCCGCAGATTTGCACAGCAACCGCATCAGCCAGTGGATAGTGCTGCAGCAATTGTCCGATTCGCATAGACAGCAGCGGCTGGCGCGCCTCGTGGCTGGCTATCGGCACAAGCGCGATGCCTTTGGCGCTGTGCTAGATGAGCAATTCGGCGAACTGGCAAGCTGGGAAACTCCTGCCGGCGGACTTTTTTTCTGGCTGACCCTGAAGCACGCCGTCGATACGCGCACCCTGCTGCCGGAAGCGCTGGCACGCGGCGTGGCTTTCATGCCCGGAGAATACTTTCATCCGCACATGGGGGATGGCCTGGGAACGCTCCGGCTCAATTTCAGCCATGCCGGCACGGCAGAAGCGCAGCGCGGCCTGGCGATCCTGGCGGAACTGCTGCGCCGGCCCGCGCCGCGCATCCCTGCCTAAGGCAGGTTCCGGTTCAGGCGATGGCCATGCACAGATACTTGATCTCGAGATAATCCTCGATGCCGTATTTCGAGCCCTCGCGGCCGATGCCGGACTGCTTGACGCCGCCGAAAGGCGCCACCTCGTTGGAGATGATGCCGGTATTGATGCCGACGATGCCGTATTCCAGGGCTTCGGCGACGCGCCAGATGCGGCCGATGTCGCGGCTGAAGAAATAGCCGGCCAGGCCGAATTCGGTGGCGTTGGCCAGGGCGACAGCCTCCTCTTCGGTCTTGAAGCGGAACAGCGGCGCCACCGGGCCGAAGGTTTCTTCGCGCGCGCACTGCATCTCGGGGGTGACGTCGGCGAGCACCGTCGGCTCGAAGAAAGTCCCGCCGCGCGCGTGCCGCTTGCCGCCGGTCAGGATGCGCGCGCCTTTGGCGATGGCGTCGGCCAGGTGCGCCTCGACTTTGGCCAGTGCCTGGGCGTCGATCAAGGGGCCTTGCGTGACGCCCTCTTCCATGCCGGAACCGACCTTGAGCTGCTTGACCCGTACGGCGAGCTTGCCCGCGAAAGTTTCGTATACCCCATCCTGCACCAGCAGGCGGTTGGCGCAGACGCAAGTCTGGCCGGTGTTGCGATACTTGCTGAGCATCGCGCCGTCGACCGCGGCGTCGATATCGGCGTCGTCGAAGACGATGAAAGGCGCGTTGCCGCCGAGTTCCAGCGACACTTTCTTGATGGTCGGCGCGCACTGCGCCATCAGCAGGCGACCCACCTCGGTCGAACCGGTGAAGGAAAGCTTGCGCACGATGGGGTTGCCGGTCAGTTCGCCGCCGATTTTCGGCGCCGAGGCGGCGCTGCCGGTCACCACGTTGAACACGCCGGGCGGGAAGCCGGCGCGGTGCGCCAGCTCGGCCAGCGCCAGCGCGGTGAGCGGCGTCTGTTCGGCCGGCTTGACCACGGCGGTGCAGCCGGCGGCCAAAGCCGGCGAGACCTTGCGGGTGATCATCGCCGCCGGGAAATTCCACGGGGTGATCGCGGCGCATACGCCGATCGGCTGTTTCAGCACCACCAGCCGCTTGTCGCCGGTCGGGCTGGGAATGGTGTCGCCATAGATGCGCTTGGCTTCCTCGGCATACCACTCGACGAAGCTGGCGGCGTAAATCGCTTCGCCTTTGGCCTCGAATAACGGTTTGCCCTGTTCTGCCGTCATCAACCGGGCGAGGTCGTCGGCATGGGCGACGATCAGGTCGAACCAGCGCCGCAGGACATGGCTGCGCTCCTTGCCGCTCAAGGCGCGCCAGGCCGGCCAGGCGGCGTTGGCCGCCGCGATGGCGCGCCGCGTTTCGGCCGCGCCCATGTCGGCAACGTTTGCCAATGCTTCGCCGCTGGCCGGATTGGTGACGGCGAAAGTGGCGGCATTATCGGCGGCGCTCCAGGCCCCATCGATGTAGCCCTGCTGGCGGAGTAGTTGGGTGTCCTTCAATTGCATGATATTTCCTCTTGTGTTTCGTCGATCGCGCCTAGTTTACCCGAAGAGAATAGGCCTATGCTGCGCCGTACCATGACAATTATCGCCTTGCTGCCATTGCTTGCCGCGTGTAGCACGCAAGCGCCAACCAGGCTGGCAGCGCCGCCGGATGCCCATGCCCGGCACGACAAAGCCAACGACATCGTGCTGTATGCGCTCGGCCTGATCGATTCCGGCTACCGCTACGGCGGCAAGAACCCCGAAGCCGGGCTGGATTGCAGCGGCATGGTCAGCCACATTTTCGAGAAAGCGGCGGGCATTCGCGTGACCGGCAGCGCCGCGGACATCGCCAAAAAAGGCCGGCCGGTGGAGGTCGCCCAGCTCAAGCCGGGCGACCTGGTGTTCTTCAACACCCGCAACAAGCCTCGTTCGCATGTCGGCATTTACATCGGCGAGGGACGCTTCGTGCATGCGCCCAACAGTCAAGGCAAAGTGCGTACCGAAAGCCTGACCCAGGGATGGTTCGCGCATCGCCTGGAGGAAGCACGCACTTACTTCAACTGAACGCAGGCGAATAAACCTGTAGCGTTTTTTTTCACAAGACCTGAGGCACCAGCAGAAGGAGCGCCCACGGTGCAGTGCTATACTGCACGCTATTCTGTACAGAACAATCTAAGGAGCCAAATCATGGGATTCGCTACAAAGGATATCGTTCCGCTCACACAGGCGCGTGCGCGCCTTTCCGAACTTGCCGACGAGGTCAAGGCCGGCAGCGAAAAAATTATTACCCGCAACGGCGAAAGCTATGTCGCCCTCGTCGATGCGGCACGGCTCGACTACTACCACCAACTGGAACGCGAGCACATTCACTTGATGCTCCTCGACGAGGCCGAAAAAGGGCTTGAGGATATTGCCGCTTGCCGGACCCGCGACGCACGAGCGGCGCTCAAGAAACGGCAGGCGTCGCGTTCGAAGGGCTGAAGTTTGGCGCGCCGGAGATGAAGATCCATGTCGAGCTGACGGCGAACTTCGAGCGCAATCTCGATGCGATCAATGCTTTCTGGCAGGAGTGTGGTGCGCCCCATGCCTACGACGATCTGCTCACTGAATTACTCCAGACAGTGATTCCCAATCTGGAGCAGCACCCAAGGTACGGTCGGGACTTCCTGGCCCGCATATCCGGATCGATACAGGCACAGACTCGCGTTAACCGCCTACAAGCGCGGCTACGTCGTATCGATCCCACCGCCGAGTTACGCGAGGTACTGACCGGCGATTACCTCATGCTTTACGCGCTGGCCGGCACGACGATTTCTCTGCTGGCGATTCGCCATCACCGCCAACTCTCGTTCAGCCTAAACCGGCAAAGCCGGAACCCGAAAGGTTAATTTTGATGTAACAGTGATATTCTGGGGAAGAGTAAGGGCAAAAGAATGCTTACTCTGACCCCGAATGGTTCTGAATGGTTCCCGAATGGTTCTGACCCCGAATGGTTATTGAAAGCCTGTACCCATTAGTTCCCAATGGGATTATCCTTGCATATATCCGTAGGCCACCGTGTTATTCCAACGGGGGAGTAATCGGCGCCGGATTGGGTAACATGTTAGCCGACTAAATTTTGTCACCCAAACTATCGCAAATAAAAAACGGTCAACTAATACAAGTCGGCCCTGAGAAAACGATGCCCACCCTGGCCGTCATCGATGTAGAAACTACGGGGTTGAACCCCTACCGCCATGATCGGGGGATCGAGGTAGCTGCTGTTCTCCTGCTGCCGGAACAGGGGATTCAGGCAGAGCTGACGACACTCGTAAACCCGGAAAGAGATGTCGGGCCAACAAGCATCCACGGTCTTAAGGCTTCTGACCTCATCAATGCGCCGCTCTTCGCCGACATCGCCACCAATCTGGTCGAAGTCCTTCGCGGTTCAGCCGTCTTGGTTGGCCACAACGTAAGGTTCGACGTGTCATTCCTGCAGACAGAGTACAGACGGATCGGTGTCGAAATGCCTCCTTACACGACGCTCGACACTATGGCCATCGCTGGCGGCGGGACTCTCTCGGCGTGTTGTGCAGAGCATGGGGTCAAGTTCGACGGAAGGGCTCATGCCGCCCTGCATGATGCACGGGCTGCCGCGTGTCTGTTGCAGAAGATGCTCCTGCGGAATCCCGATCTCTTGACCCAGTTCGCGTCCTGTAATCCCCCGGCTTGGCCGACTCTCCAAACCCCGTGCGGCCGTCTTCTCTCGCGAGAGAGTGTTGAGAACGCCATCCCAGCGGTGCCCACCTATGTACAGCGCCTTGCCGAGCGATTGTCAGTCGGCTCCGCTGATGTATCCCAACCAGAGGGAGAAAGGGACTACCGGGCACTTCTGTGGCGCGCTCTCG
>CAYHXK010000054.1:0-11307 GCA_964360125.1 uncultured Sterolibacterium sp. | reverse complement strand
CGGCCCTGCCAACGATCTTCCGGAGCGGCTTCCGAGAGCACCGGGATGAACTTGAAGTTCGCGTGCTCGCGCTGCCATTGCTCGGCGAGTTCCAGCAGGTACAGGTCCTTGCGTCGCCTGACGCCCCAGTACAGCAGCATCGGCCGGCGCAGGCCGCGCTGGAAGGCGTCCTCGACGATGCTCTTGATCGGCGCGAAACCGGTGGCGCCGGCGACGAAAATGATCGGTAGAGCGCTCTCGTGCAGGGTGAACGCGCCGAGCGGCCCCTCGAAGCGCAACTCGTCGCCGACCTGCATGCGGGTGAAGACGTGGGGGGTGAACAGGCCGCCGGGAACCAGCCGGACATGCAGTTCGATGTGGGCGTTTGCCTGCGGCGGGCTGGCGAAGGAGAAGGCGCGGCGCTGACCGCCTTCCAGCAGGATGTTGAGGTACTGGCCGGCCGCGAAGGAAATTGTCTCTCCCGATGGAATCGATAGGATCAGCCGCATCACGTCGTCGGACAGGCGTTCCATGCGCTCGACCCGGCCGCTGTAGTTGCATACTCGTACGGCGCGGTCGACGCCAACCACGCCGTCGGTGGCATATTCAATTTCTATATCCGAGAGCGGCACCGCGCAGCACATCAGCGCCCTGCCGAGCGTCCGGTCCGCCGCGGAGAGCGCGCCGGGCTGATAGACGCCATGATCGACGCTGCCGTTGAGGATGGCGCACCGGCACACGCCGCAGCCGCCGTTGCGGCATTCGAAGGGCAGGGCGATGCCGGCGCGCAGGCCGGCTTCGAGGATGGTCTCGCCGACGCGCACCTGGATGTTGCGGTTGTCCGGATGCACCGCGATGTGGAATTCATGCGTTGCGTCACGGCGGAATTTCGGCGGCAACCAGGGCAGCAGAGCGAGCAGGGCGGTGGCGCCGCTCACCAGCGCCCAGACGCGGCCCAGCGGCCACAGATAAAGCAGCGGGAAAATCGCCAGGTAGAACCAGTCGAACTCCAGCGTGCCGATCGCCACGCCGAAATCGGCCGCGCCGCCCTGGCTCAGCGCCGGCTTGACCAGCGCCAGCGCCAGCAGCGTCAGGAGCAATGCCAGCATGATGGGTCGGGGCGGATTGGTGCTGGCCTTGGGCACGCGTTGCACGTGGATCCACATCAGCAGCAGCACCAGTAATGGTACGCCGAGATGTATGAAGGAAAGCAGCGAGAACAGGCGATCATTGACGCTGGCCTGATAGATGAAGTTACGGATCAGGGCGCCGCCGAACATCGGCAGCCAGTCGAGCCACTCGAAACTGGCGATCACCACGAACTGCGCCATCTTGTCCCACGGCAGCATGTAGCCGTTGATGCCGGACAGATAAACCAGCCAGATCAGCATCACCCCGGTGACCCAGGAGAACCAGCGGAATCCGCGCAGCCGGTCGAATGCGTAATGGCGCAGCAGGTGGATCAGCATGGTCAGCACCATGCCGTCGGAGGCGTAGCGGTGCGCGCTGCGCATGATCCCGCCGGCATACCATTGGCCGTGCGTGAGCGCTTCGACGGAGGCATAGGCGTCGGCCACGCCGGTCTCGAAGAAAGCGTACAGGTACAGCCCGCTGATGGTCACCACCCAGAACAGGAAGAAGCTGATGGCGCCGAGGTGATACAGCGGATTCAGCTGGTCGCCGAAGGCCGCGTTGAACAGCGCTTCGACGCGCATGAACAGCCATTGCAGGAGGTGTTGCAGACGTTTGGTCATGGGCATAATTTAAAAGCTGTTGAACCGCAAAGGACGCAAAGGACGCAAAGGAAGTCAAATGCTCAGGAAACATAGTCGATGCACCCTACAGGTAAGGTGCAACAATTCGCCCATTCCTGGTTTTCCTTTGCGTCCTTTGCGTCCTTTGCGGTGAAACGCCGTTTTTAGGTTTATGAGGATATTGTGTTGCGAGGTTGTGGGAGATCTGAGCCGAGCATCGCGCGCAAGACCACGATCACGAACAACAGTCCGCCGACGATGGCGATCAGTCCGCCCAGTCCCATCAGTCCCATCCCGGCGATTTCCCCGGCGCCGCGCAGCACCTGGTCGGCGCCCGCCACCTTGCGCTGCACGCCATAGCCGCCCGACCAGACCAGCCCGACGATATGCATCAATTGACCGGCGCCGTACAGGGTGGGCTGCAGCGTGGCCATTCTGCCGGCCGGGGCGGCATAACCGAGGCGGGGCAGCAGGTGATACACCAGCCCCATCAGCGCCAGGGTCACGCCGACGATGCTGCCATGATAGTGGGCGGGTATCTTGACGTTGCTGCCGCTGATGAAGATGCCGATCATGCCGCCGACCGCGAACAGGATTACCGAGGAAATCAGCGCCGCCCGCAAGGGTTTCGACTGCGCGGGCAAGTCCGACACCGGGCGCAAGGCGACCAGCACCGCCAGGCTCATCGGCAGGATGGCCAGGCCGCCGCCGAAGCGCATGGCCCAGGTGAGCAGATTGCGGTGCTCGACCGAGGCGATCGGGTAGGCCAGGTAGGCGTAAGGCGTGACGAATACGCACAACAATGCCAGCAGGAACATCAGCAAGGCTATGCGCGGACTCAGCGGCACTCGCGCGCCGAGCGCGCTGGTCAGCCAAAGCCATGCCACCAGCATCAGCAGGGTCCAGGTGAATTGCAGGGCATGTCCGCCGCCCCAGAATAGAATCTCGTAATAGGCTTTGCCGCTGAGCGTGTCCGGCAGCGCGGCGTAGGACCAGCCGAAGGCCAGCAGCGCCACGGCGGCGGAAACGGCGGCGGCGTTCAGGCCGAAGCGCAGTGCGCCGCCGGCGTCGAAGTAGAGGCCGAGGATCGGCGCCAGCGACAGGCTGCGCAGCACCAGCACGGCGAAGCCGGCGGCGAACAGCACCAGCCCGGCAAGAAACAGCGTTCCGTTGAGGACCGGAATGTAGTTGGCCATGATCGCTTCGCCCCGGCCGAAAAATGGCGCCAGCGACATCAGCGCGGCGCCGGCCGCGCACAGCCACAATGCGCTTTTCCCCCAGGCCAGGGCGCGTGCCGAGCTGTTGATGCTCCACAGCATGCCGGCTTGCGAAATAAACCAGACCAGCACCGAGAGGTCGACATGGACCACCAGCGAGACATGAAAGAAATCGGCCAGCGGCAGCAGGTTCTGCAGATACGGGGTGCGCGAGAGCACCAGCAGCACGGAAAATATGCCTGAACCGATCAACGCCAGCAAGCCCAGCCATAACCAGCCGCGCGCCAGCGCGCGTCGCGCATCGTCCGGGACTGTCAGTGTGTAGTCGATGGAAGATCGCGGCTCTGCATCATTTCGGAGGTTCATGGGAATGCTCATAAGAAGCTGATTGCACTCTTATCCGCGTCGAAGTCGATCACCAGGACTTGGCCTGGCTTCAGCGTCAAAGTCTCCGAGCGAACGAAATCGAAACCTGCGGAGCGCGCGTTGTCCTTCAAACGCACCGCCAGACGGTGTTCCCCGGCCGAAGCGGGCATACGATGATAAACCGTCGAGGCGCCGTCCCTGGACAGGCCGGAAGGCTCGGCGACATGCCGGAAGACAGGCGCTCCGTCGAGATCGACTTCGACGCTGACCGGGGAACGCTCGCGCTGGCACTGCATCGGCGCGCGCATGTTCGGCGGCAGTTTGGCCAGCTCTGCCGGAGTACGCTGCGTGCAGTCCGCCACGCGTTTGCCGGAGTGCGTGAAGCTCAGTTTGATCAGGGCCTGGTCGGCGGGCAGGTGCTGATATTTCGGCCAGGACGAGAAGGTGGCGATGCCCAGCGCGAACAGCGCATACAGCAAGCCCTGACCGATCCATGCGAGGGGTTTATTGGTGAACATGGCCATGCGGTGCGATCCTTTTGGGTGGAGTGTGAACCCCTACAGGCAAAAGTGGAGAAGCTGGTAACTTCGCCAAATCCGCGATTCTGCTCCTGAAATTCGCCAGTTCGGCGTGCAATTCATTTTCTTCACCCGGATCGGCCCAGGCGATGCAGATCCGGCTGCGCTCCACGGATGCGCGCAGATGCGGTTCGCGCGCTCCCTGCAGGCGTTCCTCGGTCCACCGGTTGCCCAGGCGGAAGGCGCAGCCGGCTGCGCGGCAGCCGGTCAGCAGGACGCCGTCTGCGCCGCCCCGCAAGGCATACTCGACGAAGGACGGCGGCAGCATGCCGGTACAGATCAAGCTGAATACCGCGACATCCTCGCCCGCCAGCGTGTCCGTGCGCGCCCCCTGAGCGCAGCCGTACACCACGATCTTGCTGTCGCCTTGCACTGCCGCGAGTTTGGAGAGTTTATCCTCCAGCGCCAGGCGCAACGCGCCGATCGGCAGTTGCGGCATGTCGATGCCGGTGACCAGATCGCTGACGCTGCGAAACGGCGTCGCGGACGGACAGGCTCCGGCGCAGATGCCGCAGCCTGCGCACAGGTCCGCTATGACTTCGGCGAGTTGCATGCCCGGTTTGCCGTTTGGGTGCGGGATCATGCCGATGGCGGCATAGGGGCAATCGTCGAAGCAGCGCCGGCAACCGTTGCAGTTGTCGGGGTGTACTTGTGCTATCGGCTGCGCGGCATGGCGCGGCAGGGGCAGGAATGGCAGCAGGAACAGCAGCACGGTCGCCGCAGCCACCATGGCCCAAACGCTGCCGGGCGAAGTCGCGTACATCAGCGGATGGAGAAACAGGTAGAACCAGTCCAGCGGGAGCGCTCCGGGAATGCTGGCGAGGTCGGCCGGCGCCTGGCTGACGACTGGCGCCAGCAGTGCCAGCGTGAGCAGAGTGGCAAACGCGCCGATGGCCAGAAAGCGTGGCGGGAATACTTCGGCGCGGCTGATGCGTTGGATATGGAACCACAAACCGAAGATCAGCAGCAGCGGCACGCCGATGTGGATGAAGACCAGCAGCGAGAACAGCCGGTCGCTGACGGCGGCGTTGGTGAGAAAGTTGCGCGTCATGGGGGTGGCGAAGATCGCCAGGCTATCCAGCCATTCCGCCGTCGCGACGGCGGAAAATTGCCCGAGCCGGTCCCAGTTCAGCCAGAACCCGCCGATGCCGGAGACGTAGGCGAACCACAGCAGCGGTACCCCGGTGAGCCAGGAAAAACGGCGAAAACCCGTATAGCGTCCGAACAGGAATTCACGGACCACATGCAGCAGCGTCACGACGATGAAGGCATCCGCGGCATAGCGATGCATGCTGCGCAACACCCCGCCCAGGTACCACTGCTGGTGCGTCAGCCAGTCGATCGAGCGATAGGCGCCGCTGGCCGAGGTATCGAGTACCGCATAAAGATAAAAGCCGCTGACCGCGACGATCCAGAAGAACAGAAATCCCAACGCCCCAAGATGTCGCCAGGGGTTGAGCGCGGCGCCGAAAGACGCATCGAAGATTTGCTCCAGCCGCCGATAGGCATTTCGACTTGCATCGGGAAGACTCATCGTGATTGCATGCCGCAGCGCAGGCGGACAAAAGACACTATCAGGCCTGGATTATATTTGGCTGCGGGGATTATGGATTTGATGAGTATCAAGCAGCCGGAGCCTGCGCGTTTTTCGCTGCGTGCGCCATTCGAGCAGGAAAAACCAGGCCATGGCGACCAGGAAGGTCAGTCCACCGGCGATTTCCAGGGCCAGACCGTTGTTCACACGATATTCCCCGGTGATCGGGTCATACACCGTACATAGAATGCGCACACGCTCGATGATCGCAGAAATGCTGACAATATTCGGCATGGGAGCGTCGGTGATGAGTTGTTTTAGCGGTTCGCCCAGCAGGTCGCCGGCAAATCCTTCGCCATAAATCTGGCGGTAAATCCTGCCCTGGGCATCGACCACGGAAACCTGCAGGATGTGATCGAAGCCCGCCGGGGTGGCGACGTAGCTGAAGCCGAAGTCGCGCGCGAGACTGTCCACGGTCGAGGCATGCGGGCTGAGAAACTCCCAGTTGGGATAGTCGATGCCGTGCTGGGCGGCAAACGACTTGAGCGCTTGCGGCGAGTCGGCCGGCTGGTTGAAACCGATGCTGACCACGTTGAAATGATCCGGCCCCAACCCTTCCTGTGCGGCCTTGACCGCCGTTTGCAGCGCCCGCGTGGTGGTCGGGCAAATCTGGAAACAGCCGGTGTAAATAAAGCTCACCAGCAGAGGCTTGCCGCGATAGCTTGACAGCCGCACCGGGCGGCCGGCGCGGTCGAGCAGGGTATGGTCGGGGACGGTTTGTCCCACCACGGCCTGGCTGGCTCGCAAGGCGCTGGCCGGGTCGAAAGCTTGCGCCGCCGACGCGGTCGGCGGAATGACGAACAAGATCAGCGCCGCCAGCAGTGTGAATCTGGTGCGCACCTGGGTTTTCTCAGGATAGAAGGACATCCACCATGGCCACGATCAGCAGCAGGCTCAGTTGCAACAAGGATGCGAAGAACGATCCCATCGCGGTCTGGCGGCTGGGGGCCTGGGCCAGTTGTCCGGCTTTGTAAATGAAATAGCCGCCTCCGCCCAGCGCGCCGACGAGATAGAGCGGGCCGGCGCCGAAAAAAAACGGCAGCAGCGACACTCCCACCAGCGCCAGGGTGCTGGCGAAGACGATGCGCGCGGCCCGGACCTCCCCCACCACCACCGGCAGCATGGGTACGCCCGCCGCCGCGTAGTCCGCGCGGTTGGCGATGGCCAGGCTCCAGAAATGCGGCGGGGTCCACAGGAACAGCACCAGCGCCAGCAGTAGCGGCACGGCGCCGAGCGCCGGATTCACCGCCGCCGCGCCGGCGAGTACCGCGAAACTGCCCGCCAGTCCGCCGACCACGATGTTGAGCCAGGTGCGCCGCTTGAGCCAGACCGTATACACGATGGCGTAGAAGAAGGCGCCGAGAAACACGAACAGCGCGGCGACCGGATTTAGTGCAAGCCATGCAGCGGCGACAGAACCCGCCAGCAACAGGATTATCGGAATCAGCCATGCCGGCGAGTGGCGTAGCGCGCCGGTGGCAAAGGCGCGGTTGCGCGTGCGCGCCATCAACCGGTCGCTCTGGTATTCGAAGTATTGGTTGTAGGCGCCAGCGCTGGCCGAGGACAACAGTACGGACAGCGCCAGCACGGCGAACTGTGCGGCACTCAGCGACGGACCCGGTGTCACGGCGTATCCGGCCAGCGCAGTGATCATGATGACGAAGCCGATGCGCAACTTGAACAATCCCAGGACGTTGCGCGCCAGTGCTGCGGCATTACCGCTGCGGCCGAGGGCCTGGTGGGTCAGAGAGGTCGAGTCCATGATGGTCATCCTATGATCGTGGATCGTATGGGGTGTGGCGTAATCTGGCGGATGCGAGAGTGATCGGCCGGGGCGTCACATTGCTTGTAACGTCCCGGCCGATGGTTCATTTCCGGACTTGCCTGGCCGGGGTCAACTCAAGCCCCAGACCTGGGACAAGTACTTCCAGTTGATGAAGTAGTACAGTACGAAGGCGACCAGAAACACCATCGCCAGGGCGAAGGTGCCCGGCGCCGCGAAGCCGGCGGAACCGTAGCTCTGCACCGCGACCGAAGCCGGGGTGGGGGGAATCGGCGTCGGCTTATCGCTCAGCTTGCCGGCGTCCAGAGGCTTGCCCCACAGCAGCGAACCCACGGTGATGTAGATATAGATCGCGCCGCCGGCAATCGCCGCCAGCGCCGCGATACCCACCAGACCCATCATCAGGTAGGCCGCGCCGGGCCATTCATAGGACATCGCCGCGCCGCTGAAGGCCATGTCCCAATGCCGGCGGGAGACGCCCAGGGTGCCCGCGCCCATCATCACCAGACAGAAGAAGTACATCGACAGGCCGAACAGGTAGGGCTGGAGCTTCGCCAGTCCTGGGGCGATCATTTCGCGCTTGAACAGCACCGGGATCAGGAAGTAGGTGAGCGCCATGAACGACAGCGTCGTGCCCACCACCACCGTGGCATGGAAATGCCCCGGCACATAGACGGTGTTGTGGATGAGCATGTTGAGTTGCTCGGTGCCCATCATCACGCCCGAGATGCCGCCGAGGAAGCCGAAGCCGATCAGCGAGATGAACATCCCCGAGAACACCTGGTTGTCCCAGGGCGCTTTTCGGAGCCACTCGAACAGACCCTTGGTGTAGCCCTTCTGGCGTTGCGCGACTTCAATGGCGCCGGGGATGGTGAGACCGTGGATCATCGAGGCCAGCACCGCGAAGTACATGAAGTAGCTGGTATTGACGATCTTCCAGCCGGTGCTCAAGCCCGGGTCGGCCAGCAGGTGGTGGGCGCTGGCCAGTTGCAGGAACAGGATGTAGAGCAGGAAGGCGCCGCGGCTGACGCGCTCGGACATCGGTTTGGCGCCGAAGGCGATGGCGGCGATGGCATACCAGATGGAAATATGCGCGGCGACGTTGATCTGCTGCGAGGAATGCCCGAAGGCCCACCAGATGGTGCGATAGATCAGTGGATCGACTTCCTTGACGATGCCCACCGACATGAGGAAAGTGGGAATCAGGATGATCGCGCCCGAGGCGATGGTGAACACCGCGATGATGGCGGCGGTGATCGCTCCGAAAGTGACCAGCGGCACCGAGCCCTGATAGGTTTTGTCGCGCTTGGCCACCACCAGCGTGCCGAAGAAGACGAAGCAGGCCACCAGCGCGCCGACCGCGAACAGGATCAGTCCGAGGTAGAACGACGGGGCGGCCATCATCGGTACGTAGGAGGTCATCATCACGCTCGACTCGCCCTTGAAGATGGCGACGTTGGTGGTGACGGAACCGATCAGCATCAGCGCGAAGGCCAGCCAGGCGATTTTCGGCGTGGCCAGGCGGCAGCGCAGCAGCGTCGAGGAGCAGAAGTAGAGCACCGCGATTTCGAAGAAGATGATCCAGAAGATCAGCATGTCGATGCCGTGGGCGGTCAGCGTCATGTAGAAAGTGTCCGCCGCCAGCCAGTGGATCGCCGGCCAGCGGGTCAGCGCCACGCCGATGGCGAGAATGCCGCCGATCAGCAGGAAAACCACCGCCACCACGGCGTTGGCCAGCATGAGTTTCTCCGCCTGGGTGTCGAACTGCAAGCCGGAGCGCGGGCAGGTGCGGTAAGTCGTAGCGTTAGCATTGTTAGCCATGTGCGCCTCCCCTTATTTGACGTAAATGCGGCCAAGCATGTTGTGATGGCCGATTCCGCAGTATTCGTTACAGACGATGGCGAAGGTTCCCGACTGGTTCGGCGTCACCTTCACCACATGTTCATAGCCGGGCACCACCTGGATGTTGATGTTGGTGGGCTGCAGCGAAAAACCATGGTTGTAGTCCATCGAAGTGAGGTGAAGGCGGTAGGTCTTGTCCTTCTCCAGTTCGATGATCGGCCACCAATCCCACAGCCGGCCGATCAGATACACGTCGCCGCCTTCGGGCGGACGCACCACCGGGATTTCCTTGTCGCCGAATTTTTCCTGGCGCACGGTATATTTGTCGACCACTGCCTGCGCCTTGGCGGAAAACTGCGCGGACGTCGTCTTGTAGGTTTCGGTCGACAGGTTCTGCTTGCCGTAGATGTGCCAGAAAATCATCATGAAGAACATGATCAGACACCAGATCAGCGCGATGACGATCCAGGTGCCCTCGACGCGATCCAGCGGGTGCTTCCACCAAAGCCGCTCTGATGGCGGCAGAATAGCGCTCATATGTGTACCCCTCTCATTATCCGTTGAGGCTTGCGGTTGGTCGGCTGAAGGTTATTTTGCAAGGGGAACCGTCAAAATATCGATGACGCCCCACAACGTATAAACCACCATGGGGATCATGACGCCCAGGAACAGCAGGATAAACGGATTGTCGAGCAACTGTTGCATGAGCGGAATTTTTTCGCTTTCCATTTGTGTATCAGCCATTTGAGACTCCCCCTGTGGCAGCGCAAGGTGCGCCGATGATGAAAATGACAACGAGCGGTATTTTGGCGTTGAAGCGGGGAAAGTATAATTGATCCAGGATAAGAATTAGCGACATTTAGCCGCAGGGCAAAATTGGCCTCGAATGCGCGCCCGAGCCGGCGTTTTGCGGCGATAATATTTTCACCGGTCGCCTGTCGAGGAGTATCCATGGATTCATCCACCCGCCGCCAGATCGTCATCTGGCTATTTGTCTGCTGTGCCATGGTGTTCGCCACGCTGGTCGTTGGCGGGGTGACGCGCCTGACCCACTCCGGATTGTCCATCGTCGAGTGGCAGCCGATCATCGGCACGATCCCGCCGTTGAACCAGGCGGAATGGGAGTCAACTTTCGACAAATACAAGGCAACGCCGGAATACCGGAAAGTCAATCACCGGATGGAACTGGATGAGTTCAAGGGCATCTTCTGGTGGGAGTACTGGCATCGGGTGCTGGGTCGCGGCATCGGCCTGGTTTTCTTCCTGCCCTTCCTGTATTTTTTGTTGCGGCGCAAGGTGGGACCCCCGCTGATAACCAAGCTGGCGGGAATTTTCGTGCTCGGCGGCCTGCAGGGGGCAATGGGCTGGTACATGGTGCAAAGCGGCCTGGTGGACGATCCGCGGGTCAGCCAGTACCGGTTGACCGCGCATCTCTCGCTGGCTTTCGTGATTTTCGCCGCGATGCTGTGGGTGGCGCTCGGGTTGCTTGCCGAGCAGGCGCGGGAAGCGGCGGATAAAACTTTGCGGAGTCTGCGGCGGATCGGCTGGTGGCTGGCGCTGCTGACGTTCTACATGATCGTCAGCGGCGGCTTCGTCGCCGGCATCCGCGCCGGCAAGGCCTACAACACCTTCCCCTCGATGAACGGTTATGTCGTGCCGCCGGAGATTTTCATGATCGAGCCGTGGTACCTCAACTTCTTCAACAACATGGCCACCGTCCAATTCGATCACCGCCTCGGCGCTTGGTTGCTGGCATTCCTGGCGCCGTGGTTCTGGCTGAAGTTGCGCGCCGCAGCTACCTCCGTCGTAGCACCAAGGGTGCGGCTGGCCGCCGACCTGCTGTTGCTGGCTCTGGCCGCCCAGATCGCGCTGGGCATCGCCACGCTGCTGCTGGCCGTGCCGGTGGCGCTGGGAGCGGCTCACCAGGGCGGGGCGATGGTGTTATTTGGAATCGTGCTGTGGCTCAATCACGAGTTGCGGATCGAGGCCAAGCGATCATGATCCAGGAAACCAACGCCCCAGTGAACCCGGACGCGCGGCGTCTGGTTCTGCTCAAACGCATGGCGACGCTGTGCGCACTCCTGATCCTCGCGATCACCAGCATCAGCGCCTTCATCCGCCTTGCCAACGTCGGCCTGGGGTGCGCCGACTGGCCGCAATGCTACGGCCAGAACCTGCGCCAGGCGCAGCAGGG
>CAYHXK010000053.1:0-11517 GCA_964360125.1 uncultured Sterolibacterium sp. | reverse complement strand
ACCCGCATGCCGTATGTCATTACCGAGCGCGACTCCAACGCAGTGATCGGAATGCTTGAGTGCCGGATGCAAGGCACCGCGGTCGACATTGGGTATGTTCTGGCACGTTCACACTGGGGCAAAGGCTTCATGCCAGAAGCCCTTCAATCGCTCACTGGCGCCGCACTATCGAACACCGGAATCTTCAGAGTTCATGCGACCTGCGATACGGACAATATTCCGTCGCAACGTGCGCTCGAAAAGTCTGGTTTCACCCGCGAAGGTCGTCTTGAGCGCTACACGGTTCATCCCAACATCTCTTCCGAGCCCCGTGCTTGCTACATGTACGCCAAGTGTCGCTAGAGTGCAAGATGCGCGCCAACCTTTCCATCCGCACAAACGCAATCCATAAAGCCGCTCAATAAAGGTAATCCTTGTCGCTCGACGTCATGGCTATCGTGCTGTTTGCCGCCACACTTCATGCTGGTTGGAATGCGCTGGTCCGCGTGTCTTCCCATAAATTTCAGGATACCGTCCTGATTGTTCTGGGTGCGGCCGTTTGGACGGCGTTCCTATTGCCGCTGGCTCCCATGCCCGCCGCCGAAAGCTGGCCGTATCTGGCGGCATCCGTATTGATACATGCCGCCTACTTTACGCTGGTCGCGTTATCGTACCGAGGCGGAGAACTCAGTTTCGCGTATCCGCTGATGAGAGGTTCCGCGCCGGCGATGTCCGCGGTGGCCGTCTCACTGCTGCTCAATGAATCGCCATCGCTGGGCGGATGGATTGGCGTTCTCCTGATTTCCTGCGGCGTCGCCATCCTGGCCGGCGACTCCTGGCGTGCCGGGACATTTCGTGCCGCGCCCGCCATGTTCGCTTTGGCAAACGCCGCCGTCATTGCCGTCTACACTCTTATAGACGGCCAGGGAGCGCGACTCTCCGGGCATGCATTCAGTTACACTGGCTGGATGTTCTTGTTGACCGCCCCACTATTGCTCGCCATCGCGGCGGCAAGCCAGGGGCGGGAGATACTTCAGCGCATTCAACTTGGGTGGCGCAGGGGTTTGATTGGGGGCGCTTGCACCCTGGCATCGTACGGATTGGCGCTTTGGGCGATGACCCGCGCGCCTATCGCGCTGGTCGCGGCGCTGCGCGAAACGTCGGTGGTTTTTGCGGCGATCATTGCGGCCTGCTTCCTGAAGGAGCCAATCACCCCACTCAGGTATGCGTCGATTTTTACGGTGACTGCGGGTGCTGTCGCGATCAAGGTCTTCTAGATGCAGCTGGTTCATCGTTCCGTCATCAGGGTCGGCGCGCAACATCGCGCGCTCAATTTTTTCGAACGCGACGCGCTAAACTACACTCCTCAAGTTCGCGCTGGGATACGGGATTTTCTTCTCGATCGGAACTGAGCAATGATCAAGCAAGTCGGCAGCACCGAGATTCAGCCTAAACACCGCGCCTCGTGCCACTGCGGAGCCGTGGTTCTTGAGCTGGATTTGCCTGATGGCATCGTGGATCCGCGTCGCTGCGATTGTTCGATGTGTCGGCGCAGGGGGGCGATCGTTGCGTCGGTTCCCCTGGCGGGAATCACGATTCTGCAAGGGGAGCAAGCCTTGCGGCTCTATCAGTTCAATACCAAGACCGCGAAGCACTACTTCTGCGTGCACTGCGGGATCTATACTCACCACCAGCGGCGCTCCAACCCGGCACAATACGGCTACAACGTGGGCTGTCTGGAGGGCGTGAATCCGTTCGACCTGGGACAGGTGCCAACCCATGATGGAATCCACCATCCAGCAGACCGGAAACCATGATGAGCGCTTACTCCAGGATGACTCTTATGCCCCGCATGCCTAGCCCATCAATCATCCCGACTTGCGTGGGAAGCCGCGCACGCCGGTGATTTAAAACTACACGGACCCGGTTTGACGGGAAGCGGAATCCACCATGGACCTCATCGTCGGTTTCGGCAGCCTCGTCATCATCCCATTTCTTGGCATATTGAATCTATTCAAGGTTAGAGCATTTCCCTATCTCGCGACGTTCGTAGCGCTATGGTTCATCCTGGGTGTTTTTGCCGTAGGCGGAGGCATAACCCCCATGGGGAAAGGCGACATCGTCACCCCCGAACAAAGAGAAGCTTGGTTTGCGCTGCCGGCGGTTCAATTTCTTCTCAATCTTTGGGTGTCCGGCCTTGCCATTGGCATTCCACTTCTCATTGTCACCTGGTTCTACGAGTCCAAGACAGGGATGTCGGGTTTTCTCAAGGCGATCAAGGCCATTGCGACGATTTTTGCTTTCTGTCTTGCGCTATTCAGATACATTGCGGAAGTTATAATTCCCAAATTCTTTGCATAACATGGTCACCCGCATTGTCGAGTTCAGGCATGAGCAGTAGGCCACCCCGGTGAACCGGACTCTCCTTGTCGAGACAAGGGAGTGATCAGTCGCAGGCGGCCGCCCAGGTCTTTCCCACGCATGCGTTAGTCGCACTGAAGGAGTGAAGTTCCGCGCTCCCGGATGAACCGGCGTTGCCCTGCATATGTTCGCCACGACTCGAAACCACTGGCGCAATACGCCAAGCTTGGCTATAAACCAACCAGCATCCATATGTTCGAGGCAAGGCTGCGCAAAAGCGACCAAGTCTGCCAATCGTGCGTCCGCTCGCTGGCACGGGAGTGGTTGCGCCCAACACATGAGCGAGACGGATCAAGCGCACAGGAAGTGATCCATGTGGGCCCTTTTCCGTATGCTGGTGTTGGCGGCAGGTTTGTCACTTTATCTTTGGGCAAGTTGCTTCGCTGTAAATGTCAGGCCCCCGACTTCACTCGCGCTGGCAGGGGCGCAATTCAACAGGCCGGCACTGCGTTATCTGTCACAAGGAGAATGCCATGGGATTCGTGAGAGGTGTAGCGATTGTTAGTGCGTTTCTTATCTCGACGTTGATGCTCGGCACAACGGCGCGTGCGGGAGAGTGCGATTTTTGCGTATGCAAGGGCAAAGATACGGTCAACAGTTGCACCAAGTGTTGCTTAGATGCGCAAGGGGTCGTGAGCTCCGCCACCAAGCTGGAATTGCGCATATCCGATGATGGGAAAGCGATCGTCGATCAAAACGGGAAAGAGGTCGCCCGATTTGTGGAAGGCACGCGAGTTCGCATGATGTCCAACAAAGTAAAGGCTACTAGCCTGAAAATGCAAGGTTGTTGGCATTGCTACCCGGTGTGCGTGGTCTGGGAAGGCAAACGCTGCGTGCAGTGGATGCGTACCTGCGACTGGGATTTTGACTGCAAGTAGCAAGGACACGGGGGCAGATCTGTGCAATGGCACCGGCAAAGGCATGCTTGGGGAACAGTGCCGCGGGCCATGCGGGGGTACCGGCTTTATCTCTTGCGCCTCCTGCTCTGGCTCTGGCAGGGAAAGGGTTTCCATCACTTGCCCAAGCTGCATGGGAACAGGGATACTTGAACTGAAGCCCGGGACTAATTGAGCCCATCCCATCATTCCGACGGACATCATTCCGACGGACTTGCCCAGGAGCAGCGCGACGTTTATTCTGTTGGTCATTTTCACCTTCGCGCCCGCCCATGAGTAGCAGCCGAGACACCGGAATGAATCTGAGATCGCTCTACGCGCCGGCGGGCGGAGTGCGGTCAGTCTTCTCGGCAAAAGTTTCGGATTACACCCAATCCCGACCCGACTACCCGGAAGCACTGTTTGAGACACTGTGGGCCAGGTGCGTCCTGCCTTACGGCGCCGTGATTGCGGATGTTGGGGCCGGCACAGGAATTCTGACGCAAGCCTTGCTGACACATGGCCAGGTTGCCCTGGTCTGGAACGACCGTGTTCTTGACGATCCCGTGCACATGGCGCTTGACGAGGTGTTCGCCGAATTTGGCGGCGAGAAGCGCGCTGCACTGACGGCGCACGAGGAGCGTTCAGACGTGCCCAGGTTCTATGGCTCAACCCAAGCCGAGGAGTTCTCTTGGCCGCATGAGCACTTCCTCTATGAGGACCGATTCTTGAGCCTGGTCTTTTCTCGTTCCTACATCCCGGAGCGGAATACTCCTGAAGGACACCAGGTTGCGCAGCGTGTGCGCCTTATCTTCCAGCGCTTTGTCGAGAACGATACCCTCACCGTTCGCTACCGCACCGTCGCGGTACTGGGTCGGCCAAACTTGGACACATTGGAGGCATGATGGAATTGAAGTTGATCGAATATTCGAGAAACTCGAGAGGGCATTCAATGCCAAGGATTTTCTGTCCCGCGGAGGCGGTGAAGAACGCAAACATCTTTGCCTGGGCATTTTACCAATGCGAATTTTTGAAGGGATCAAATGACACAGTACACCGCTGAAGCGATCTGGGAAAGAGGAAACCAGAAGTTCATCGATAATCGCTATAGCAGAAGGCATCTGCTGAGGTTCGATGGAGGATTGGAGATTCCCGGATCATCCTCGCCGCACGTAGTTCCACTGCCGTTCTCCGACCCCGCAGCCGTCGATCCGGAAGAAACCTTTATCGCCGCGCTTTCCAGCTGCCACATGCTATGGTTTCTCTCGATCGCGGTGAAAAACAAGTTTGTGGTGGATCGCTACCACGATGCGGCGACAGGAACCATGGAAAAAAATGCTCAAGGCAAGCTCCACATCTCGGTCGTCACGTTAAAGCCCGATGTACGCTTTTCGGGGGAGCGGCGCCCGACTCTTGAAAAACTCCGGCAGATGCACCATGAGGCGCATGATGAGTGTTTCATCGCGAACTCGGTGAAAACCGAAGTGCTTTGCGAGCCCGTATACTTTAAACTCTGAGTGCAAGCTTCCCGGATGTCATTCGACTCACAACGAATGCCATGACGGTTTGGATGGCATAAAGTAAGGCTTCGGGAAGGCATGACTTTAATTCATCGATCACCGCATCGTTTTCGGAGGCACTAGTGGATGAGCAATTGAAGCACTACTCAAACAAGCTTGCCTACGAAATCGACGCGTGGGACTTGAAAGTCATGCTCGAGAACAAGGAGAACGTCATCGTCATCGATGCGCGCTCGGCACAGGCATTTAACGGCGAACACATTCCATCCGCCGTTTCGATTCCTCACCGCACGATGAACGGCACTTCCACGGCACAGCTGGATAAATCCGCCCTTATTGTCACCTATTGCGACGGCATAGGCTGCTGCGCTCCCTGGCAGTCGACACTGCCTTGCGCAAGCATGGTTTCGGGCATGCCTTGGTCATGCATGCCGAACAATGGGCATCCCGGAACGGGATCAATGCCTTGTACCTGCTGACAACCACGGCTGCCGATTTCTTTGCGCGGCTCGGCTACCAAGCGTTGCCACGCGCAGACGCTCCCAGGGAGATAGCCCAAACAATGCAGTTTGCGGGCCTGTGTCCGGCCTCATCCAGCTTCATGCGAAAACACTTGGCGGCCGACATCCCGCGCACGGCCGTTTGCTATGACAGGCTGCGCCCCTGATCCATCGGGACCACGGTTCCTGGAACTTTTCGTTCGATAAAACCGTGGTCTGCCCGTTTTCCATTTGCGCCCGTCCTGCCGCGCGGGCTTACTTTCCGGTGATGCTAACGCCCGTTATCGCCGTCGTGTTTCCAGCGGCCAGCATGGCGCCCAAGCCCGAGCGGTCGTTTTCGATCTCATCCTTCTCGACCTCGGCGGGCATGTTGCCCCGGACGTCGTGGCCGTCCTGATCCTTGACCTTGCCGGCCTTGATATCGTCCAGGGTCTTCGCCAGCATGTCGGCCGGGCTTTGCTTGCTCTTGTCGGGCTTGGCGCCGTCGTCGTCAACTTTCTCCACGCTGTCCTTGGCCTTGCTGGACAAGGCCTCCACGGCGCACTGGATTTTCGCGGCAGCGGTGGACTTCGCCTTGCAGGTCGCATCGTTCTGGGCCAGGGCAGAAATAGTGGTCAGCAGGGTGGCCAGTTTCTTTTCCTCGGGCTTGGCCGTGGCCAGGTTGTCCAGGGATTTCGGCTCGGCCTCGTAGGCGCTCTTGTCGCCGCCGAATACCGTCGCCACGATCAGCGCATGGGCGTTGGCAACCGCCTTGGCGGTGAGGGACACAGCCTTTTCGGCCACCGCCGCCGCCATGTCGGTGGCCGGAGTGACGTTCTGGGTTCTGGTGGCGGCGGCATCGGCGACGATGGCGCGCAGCTTGAAGCTCGGATTGGGCATCACGTCGCTCTTGGTCGCCTCGTCCTCCATCCGCGTCAGGCCGTCGGCATGGGGCGTCACGACGATCTTGACGGGCTCGCTGCAAATGCCGGTCCAGCTCAGGCTGTAGGCGCCCTTGGCTTTGCCGCCGGTGCCGTCGCCGGTGGTGTCTTTCGCCAGCTCAACCGCGCTGTTGCCGCAATACGCCTTCACCTCGGCGTGTTTCAGCAAGCCCTTGGAAGCGACGCCGCCGATGCTGGTAGTAGTGGTCGTGGCCGCCGGCGCGCTGCCGCCGCCCCCGCCGCAACCGCCCAGGCCGAGTGCCAACGCTGCCGCCACGGCTGCAGCCAGCGTCTTGGTAACGAATCCTTGAGTCAATTGGCTATGCATATCTGTACCCTCCAAAAAAACTGTCTGTGGCAGCTAGTCTAGTGCTTCGACGAGAATGTGTATGTGCGGTAAGTCGCATTAAGCTTCAGAAAACCAGCAGTGCGACTCTGACGCCGTGAAGCTGGATTTCAGACCGAAGGCGGCATAATGTTGCCTAGCATCGGCTGCCCTGCCCTCTTCGACCTCTGGATCGTCTTTTCGCCGCACCATGACTGACTCCCGGCAACACCACCTGCGCGGCATCCTGCTGATTCTCGCCGCACTGTTCTTTTTTGCCGCGCTCGACGCCACTTCCAAGCATCTCTCGCAAAAGTTCGCCGTGCCGCTGCTGGTCTGGGCGCGTTATACGCTGCACTGCGTGCTGATGGTGATCTTCCTGGCTCCGTCGATGCGCATCCGGCTGGTCGCCACGCAGCGGCCGCTGATCCAGGTGACGCGGGCGCTGATGCTGGTGGGCACCACCGGCTTCCTGATGGCCGCCCTGCGCCTGATGCCGCTGGCCGAGACCACGGCGATCCTGTTCGTCACGCCGCTGCTGGTGGCGCTGCTGGCCGGCCCCTGGCTCGGCGAAAAGATCGGCGCGCCGCGCTGGCTGGCGGTTTTCGCCGGTTTCGCCGGCGCCCTGCTGATGGCCCGGCCGGGCGGCGCCCTGAACGGCCCCGGCATCCTGCTGGCGCTGACCGGCGCGATCTGCTACAGCGTGTACCAGATCCAGACGCGCCAGTTGTCCGCTACCGAAAACACTTTCACCATGCTGTTCTATACGGCGCTGGTCGGCACCGTTGTAATGACGTTAGGATTGCCGTGGTTCTGGGACGGACCGCAACCGGACGGATACGATCTTCTACTGATCGCCTCGCTGGGCCTCTACGGCGGCGCCGGCCACTACCTGCTGACGCGCGCCTTCCGCCATGCGCCGGCGTCGACCCTGTCGCCCTTCATGTATGTGCAACTGATCTGGGCGACGCTGCTCGGCTGGCAGGTGTTCGACCATCTCCCCGATCGCTGGGCCATCCTCGGCATGGCCGTGATCGCCGGCAGCGGCCTGGCGGTGGCGCTGGCTGGGCGGCGCGAACATTGACGCCTGCCGGAAGCTCGATCAGCCGGCATCAGAAGGAGGGGGGGCGCGCTGCGCCAGCATGGCGGCGCGGCTTGCAGGGGTTTCCAGGCTGACGCGCCCCAGGGCGCCGCTGCGATAATCGGTCAGCAGCAGCATCGCAGCCTTTTCCAGGTCGAGTTCCCCGCCTTTGCCTTTCAAGCGGCAGCCTCTCTTCCTGGCCACGGCTTCCAGCACAGCCGCGCCATCCAGGTCCGCCACGGCGAAAGCGTAACGCGCGGCCAGCAGGGCGGGATATCGCAGCAGCAGGATGTCGGCGAGAAATTCCGCGACTTCCTCGTCGATCACGGCATTGCGCCCCACCGCATGGCTCGCGGCGAGCATCAGGCCATCGCTGGGATGTTCGATTTTCGGCCAGAGCATGCCCGGCGTATCCACCAGCGTCATGCGCGGGCCGAGGTCGTAGCGCTGCTGCGCCTTGGTCACCGCCGGCTCGTCGCCCACGGCCGCCACCCGGCGCTTCACCAGGGCGTTCATCAAGGTCGATTTGCCGGCGTTGGGAACGCCCATGATCATCATGCGCAGGGGCTTGAGGTTGTCGTCGCGATGCGGGGCGAGGGCCTGGCAGAGCTTGGGCACCTTGACCACATCCCCCGGCTTCTTGCTGGACATCGCCACCGCCTGGATGCCCGGCTGGCGGTTGTAATACTCCAGCCAGGCCTTGGTCACCGCAGGATCGGCCAGATCGGCCTTGTTGAGAATCTTCAGGCAGGGGCGCTGGCGGTGCAGGCGGAGTTCATGGATCATCGGATTGCTGCTGGCCTCGGGCAGGCGGGCATCCACCACTTCGATCACCACGTCGGTGAGCGCCATGGTCTCGGCCGCCTTCTTGCGGGCCAGGGTCATGTGACCGGGGTACCATTGAATCGCCATGCTGGATTAAGAGCCGGCGGCGCTTACGGTGATGCGCTTCCCCAGGCACTCCACCACCTGGCCCGCATGGATCTTGGCGGTTTTGCGGCTTTCCGGCTGACCATCCACGCTCACATCGCCGTTGGCCACCATGAGTTTGCCTTGGCCGCCGCTGCCGGCCACGCCGGTCAGTTTCAGCAGATTGCACAACTCGACATGTTGATGCGCTTCGTCCAACTGGAATTCGATGGTTTGCATGCGTGCCTTGTGGATTGCTGGTGGATGCCTGTTGAGGCTATCCGCGTTTTGATTGACGGCACGCATCATAGCGTGTCAGGACGCATCCTAACAGCGGGTATACTTCCCCCATGCGACTAAGCCAGCCGAAATCCATGAACAGCACTCCGCCCAGCATGCCCGAAATCAGGCCGGGGCAATCGGTCGAGCTGCTGAAGGAGCTGCACATCCTCACGCGCGACGGCAAGATGAATCAGGATAGCCGGCGCAAGCTCAAGCAAATTTATCACCTCGCCCAGTTCATCGAACCTCTGCTGGAGGAAATCCGCCAGGAACATGCCGACATCCAGCTGGTCGATCACGGCGCCGGCAAGTCCTATCTGGGCTTCCTGCTGTACGACCTGTTTCTCAAGACCATGGAGGATGGCTGCCATATATACGGCATCGAAACACGCGATGAGCTGGTCGCCAAAGCCAGCGATCTGGCGCTCAGGCTGAATTTCTCCGGCATGAGCTTCCTGCACCTGTCGGTGGCGGAGTCGATCCGCTCGGACCTTCTGCCGGCTCGGATCGACCTGGTGACCGCGCTGCATGCCTGCGACACGGCGACGGACGATGCGATACGCTTCGCGCTGGAAAAAAAGGTGCGATTTATCGTGCTGGTGCCTTGCTGCCAGGCGGAACTTGCCGCAATGCTCAGAAAAAACAAGAGTAAAATGCTCGCCAGTAGTGCCCAAAGCGTCCTGGCGGAACTCTGGCGCCATCCGCTGCACACCCGGGAATTTGGCAGCCACGCCACCAATGTGCTGCGCTGCCTCCAGCTCGAGGCGCATGGCTACCAGGTCAGCGTCACCGAATTGGTGGGGTGGGAGCATTCGATGAAAAACGAGCTCATCATCGCCCGTTATGAGAATCTGCCGCGCAATCGTCCCGCCGAGCGCCTGTACGAGCTGCTCGGGATATTGGGGCTGGAGGAAATGGGGCAACGTTTTTTTACCTCGCCATAGTGGCTGGGGCGACTAAGAGGCCCGCGACGCCTTAAGCGGCCTGGCAATTCAAGATTTCAAGATTTCAAGATTCGATCAATATTTTCTTAGAGGTGACATAGTGGCAAAACCTAATTTTCAGTTTGAAAAACGTCAGAAAGAAATCGCTAAAAAGAAAAAGCACGAGGAAAAACTCAAACGCAAGCAAGAAAAGAACACGGTTCCCGCCGATGAGGCGAATCCGGATCAGACCGCGCCTGAGTCTGTCACCCCTGTGGTCAATCCCGACTTGTCCTGATCGACCCGACGCAGCCAGTCCAGCGCACCCCGTCCGGCGGCACGGCCGCTGGCGAAACAGGCCGTCAGCAGATAGCCTCCGGTCGGCGCTTCCCAGTCCAGCATTTCGCCGGCGCAGAATACGCCGGGCAAAGCACGCAGCATCAGCCGCGCGTCGAGCGACTCGAACATCACGCCGCCCGCGCTGCTGATGGCTTCATCCAGCGGACGGGGTGCGTCCAGGCGCAGCGGCAGCGCCTTGATGGCCGCGGCCAGCCGGACCGGATCGTGAAACTCCCGCGCCTCCAGCAGTTCCCGCAACAGGCCGGTTTTCACGCCCCTGATGCCCAGGCGGCTCTGCAGGTGGCTGGAGATCGAGCGCGAACCGCGTGGCCGCGACACTGCCTCGACGAGGCGCGGCATCTCCCAACCGGGCGCCAGATCGAGATGAATCGTGACAGAACCCAAGGCGGCAATCGCGTCGCGCAAGGCTGCGGACAAGGCATAGATCAGGCCGCCCTCGACGCCAGTGGCGGTCACGACGAATTCGCCCTGCCGGCGATGGGCGTGTCCGGCCGAGTCGCTGAAGCCGACAAGCACCGGCTTGACCGGCTGGCCGGCGAAACGCGCGCAAAAGTGCGCGCTCCAGCCGCCGGCCACGTCGAAACCGCAGTTCGCGGGGCGCAACGGGGCGACGGCGACACCCGCTTGCGCCAGCAGCGGCGCCCAGGCTCCGTCGGAACCCAGGCGCGCCCAGCTGCCGCCGCCCAAGGCCAGGATCACTGCATCGGCGCGCACCGATTTCTCGCCGTCGGGCGTGTTGAAACGCAACTTGTTGCCGCCCTCAGCGGAATTTTCCCAACCGCACCAGCGATGGCGCATGTGGAAATGCACCCCGGCCTGGCGCAAGCGGTGCAGCCAGGCGCGCAACAAGGGGGCGGCCTTCATGGCGGCGGGAAACACGCGGCCCGACGAACCGACGAAAGTCTCGATGCCTAAACCCTCTGCCCACTCGCGCAACGCCTGCGGGCCGAATCCCTCCAGCCATGGCGCGATCCAGGCACGTCGGCTGCCGTAGCGCGAGAGGAAGTTCTCGCGCGGCTCGCTATGGGTGAGGTTCAGGCCGCCCTTGCCCGCCAGCAGAAATTTGCGCGCCGCGGAGGGCATGGCGTCATACACATCGATCTGCAATCCCTCTCCGCCCCGGCACAAAGCCTCGGCGGCCATCAACCCGGCCGGGCCGGCGCCGATGATGACTATGGCAGCACCAGAAGTCTGAACGGAAGAACTCATAGCTGATCGACCCGAATACGCTGTTGTGCGGTTTGTCTCAAGATCCGATTATGGTGCGTTTCTTACATCTCGGCCTGTTGTGGCGGAACTTGCAGTGTATGATTTTCAACTCCAGCGTTTTCCGGGATGCCCGTCATGTCCGATTGCACCGCTCACCCCCCTGCCCCCTCCACGCCACCAGGCATCGGCATTGCCCGCCAGAACAATTTCGAT
>CAYHXK010000052.1:0-11627 GCA_964360125.1 uncultured Sterolibacterium sp. | reverse complement strand
AGTGCCGTCGGCCATGCTCTTCTTGCGCGTATAAACCCAAGAAAATGGCGGCTCGATGCCATTGCTGGCGTTGTCGGCGAAGGCCAGCGAGATCGTGCCGGTGGGCGCGATCGACAGCAGGTGCGAATTGCGGATGCCGTGCTTGCGGATCTGTTCCTTCACTTCGTTGGGCAGACGCGAGGCGAAATTGCCGCCGGCAAGGTACATGTCGGCATTGAACAGCGGGAATGCGCCGCGCTCCTTGGCCAGCTCGACCGAAGCGAGATAGGCGCGGTCGCGCATGAACTCGGAAATCTTGGTCGCCGTGGCGCGCGCCTCGACGCTGTCATAGCGTTGCCGCAGCATGATCAGGGCATCGCCCAGTCCGGTGAAACCCAGGCCGATGCGGCGCTTGGCGCGGGCTTCGGCGAGTTGCTGTTGGAGCGGCCAGTGAGTGGCGTCCAGCACATCGTCGAGCATGCGTACCGAGGTGTCGACCACTTTGCCGAAGGCGGTGTAATCGAACGTCGCCTGCGCGGAGAACGGCTCCCGGACGAACAGCGTCAGATTGATCGAGCCCAGGCAGCAGCAGCCGTAGGGGGGCAGCGGTTGCTCGGCGCAGGGATTGGTGGCCTCGATGGTCTCGCAGTAATACAGGTTGTTGTCGCGGTTCATGCGGTCCAGGAACAGGATGCCCGGCTCGGCGTGGTCGTAGGTCGAGCGCATGATCTGGTCCCACAGTTCGCGCGCCCTGGGCTTGCGATACACCCACAGCCCATCCTCGCGCTGGTAGGCGCCGGCGGCCTTGATGTCGGCCGAAGGCTGGGCCTTGTGCGCCAGTTCGACTTCGCTGTCGTTTTCCACGGCGCGCATGAATTCGTCGGTGACGCCGACCGAAATGTTGAAGTTGGTGAGATCGCCCTTGTCCTTGGCGTGGATGAACTCCTCGATGTCCGGATGATCGCAACGCAGTACGCCCATCTGCGCGCCGCGCCGGCTGCCGGCGGATTCGACGGTCTCGCAGGAGCGGTCGAACACCCGCATGTAGGAGACCGGGCCGGAGGCGCGCGACTGGGTGCCTTTGACATGGGCGCCGATCGGGCGGATGGAGGAGAAATCATAGCCGACGCCGCCGCCGCGCCGCATGGTTTCGGCGGCTTGCTGCAAGGCGGTGTAGATGCCGGGACGGTCGTCCACCACATCCGAGATCGAATCGCCGACCGGCTGCACGAAGCAGTTGATCAGCGTGGCGCACAAATCGGTGCCGGCGGCGGAGTTGATGCGGCCGGCGGGTACGAAGCCATTTTCCTGGGCTTCGAGGAAGCGCGCTTCCCAGAAACCGCGTTTTTCTTCGGTCTCGACCGCTGCTAAGGCACGTGCGACGCGTTGCCGCACTTCGCCGACATTCGTTTCGTTGCCTTTGGCATATTTCTCGATCAGCACCAAGCCGGAAATCTCCTGCGGAGTCGGCAGGTTTGTCGAGTTAATCGATTGATTTGAAACTGCTTCACCGGGGGGTAGGGTATTTGTTTTCAAAGTTGTTCTCCGGGAAAGAAATGCGATGTGAGGGCGAGAGCATACCTCCGCTTTCTTTAGAAGAAAAGCAAAAATTTTACGTTCCTTTAAAATCAATTAAATACAAAATTCTCTAGTAGCATAGCAAGGCGCATGCCACTATATGTAGTAGGTTTGAATTGGTAAAAAGTGACTAAAATTCAGTCTATTGGATCAAGTTAGCGGTATGGCGCGCGATCATCCATTCTTCGTTGGTCGTCAGCACCAGCACGCTGACCTTGCTGGCCGCAGCGGAAATCCAATCGGCATTCCTGCCATTCGCTGTGGCGTCGAGATCGATACCCAGCCAGCGCGCTTCGTCGCACACCCATTGGCGCACTTTTGCGGCATGTTCGCCTATGCCCGCGGTGAATACCAATGCGTCCAATCCGCCCAAAGCGGCAGCCAGCGAGCCGAGTTCGCGCACGATGCGGTAGCAGTACAGATCTACCGCCTGCTTCGCTGCGGGCTGGTCGGAGTCCAGCAGCCGGCGCATGTCCGAGGAAATTCCGGAGACGCCGAGCAGCCCCGACTCCTGGTAAAGCAGCCTGGTCAGCGTACTGGCGTCCATGCCGTGGTAATCCATCAGATACAGCAGTACGCCGGGATCCAGGCTGCCGCAGCGGGTGCCCATCATCAGTCCTTCAACGGCGGTGAACCCCATGGTCGAGGCGATGCTCTTGCGGCCCTGCATGGCGCACATGCTGGCGCCGTTGCCGAGGTGCGCTACGACGACCCGGCCATTCGCCCGTTGCGGGTCCAGATACTCGGGCAGCACTTCGGCGATGTATTCGTAGGACAGACCGTGGAAACCATAGCGGCGCACCCCCTGCGCGGTGATGGCGCGCGGCAGCGCAAACAGTTGGGCGATTTCCGGCTGGCTGCGATGGAAAGCGGTATCGAAACAGGCCACCTGGGGCACGTCCGGCAGGCGCTGGCGCATGGCGGCGATACCGGCGAGATTGTGCGGTTGGTGCAGCGGCGCGAGCGGAATAAAGCTGTGCAGCGCCGCGATGATTTGAGTGTCGAGCAGTACCGGTTGAGAAAACTTTTCCGCGCCGTGTACCACCCGATGGCCGACGCCGACGATCTTCCAGTCCGCCGCATGCAGGTGCAGCCAATCCACCAGGTATTCCAGCGCGGCATGGTGCTGTTGCTCCGGCGATCCCGTCAAGGGCAGATCGATGTCATCCAGGGAGTTGCCCGCGCCATCGCTCGCCATGAGATGTGCGCGGTATCCGCCCGGCCCGCCCCTCTCCCCAGCCACGCCAATGCCATCGATCTGACCTGAAATCGCCGGATCCCGGGCGATCCGCTCGGCGTGTTGGAACACTGCGAACTTGATGCTGGACGAGCCGACGTTGAGGACGAGGAGTGCGTCGTTCATCTCAGATTCACTTCTTGCGCTTGGCATGCGCCATCACCACCGCCACGGCGGTCGAGGCGGTGCGTGCCTGGGCCGAATCGGCGCGGCTGGTCAGCACGATCGGCACCCGCGCGCCCAGCACGATGCCGGCGGCGAGCGCGTCGGCAAGATATTCCAATTGCTTGGCCAGCATGTTGCCGGATTCGATGTCCGGCACCAGCAGGATGTCGGCCTGGCCCGCCACCACGGACTTGATGCCCTTGGTGCGCGCGGCGACCAGCGAGATGGCATTGTCGAAGGCCAGCGGGCCATCCAGCAGACCTCCGGTAATCTGGCCGCGGTCGGCCATCTTGCACAGGGCCGCGGCGTCGATGGTGGAGTGAATTTTTGGATTGACGGTTTCGACCGCGGCCAGTATCGCCACCTTGGGTTCGGGCGTGTGCATCATCAAGGCCAGGTCGATGGCGTTCTGCACGATGTCGACCTTGTCCTCCAGCGTCGGTTCGACATTCACCGCCGCGTCGGTGATCATCAGCGGGCGCGGGTAGGTCGGCACGTCCATCAGGAAAACGTGGCTGACGCGGCGGGCGGTGCGCAGCCCGGTGGCCTTGTCGATGACCTCGCTCATCAGCTCGTCGGTATGCAGGCTGCCTTTCATCAGCGCTTCGACCTGACCTTCGCGGGCCAGGGATACCGCTACTTCGGCGGATTCATGGCTGTGCGCCACGTTGATGATCTTGCATTCGGAAAGGTCGAGTTGGTGCTGCCCGGCGAGAGCGCGGATTCTCTCTTCCGGGCCGACCAGGGTCAGGTTCACCAGACCGGCATCGCGGGCCATCAGCGCCCCCCTGAGCGACTCGATGTCGCACGGGTGAGCCACCGCCATCGGGATGGCGCTGAGGCCCTGGGTGACCTCCAGCAGGTGCTCGTAGCGGGCTTTCCTGGTCGCCGACAGCTTGAAGTCGGGGAGTGCCGCCTTGAGGCGCTTGATCTTCTCGGTCGGCGCCAGCACCTCGGCGTTGCCGACGATCACTTGCTGTCCATCCTGATTGAGGCACAGGCAATCGAAAATGATGTGATGGTTGTGGTCGAACTTGCGCCGGCAGGTGACCGTCACCGTCACCGTATCGCCCACCCGCACCGGTTGATGGAAATGCAGCGTCTGGTCGACATAGATGGTGCCCGGACCGGGAAACTGGGTGCCGAGCACATTCGAGATCAAAGCGCCGCCCCACATGCCGTGCGCCACCACCTCGCGAAACGACGACGAACGAGCATACTCGGGATCGACATGGGATGGATTGAGGTCGCCGGACATGATGGCGAACATCTGGATGTCCTCGGGCCGCAAGGTGCGCACGAGGGTGGCGGTTTCACCGACCTTGATCTCGTCGTAGGTGCGATTCTCGATGAAAGCGAGCAATTCGGTTTCGGTCATGGCGCGACCCCGCAGATTATTCTTCTGAAGGCATTGTCTCGTGTCGAATGCTGCAATGCAATATAAATCTGCGACAGATTTGACCAAGATCATGTGTCAGCTGCACTTACGAGTAATGGGGAAGAGTCCGGGGAGCAACACCAGATCCCTCGAGTCCTTGATCAATACAGGGAAAGAATCCATACCCCGGGCCAGACAGCGCCGCCCAATAAATGCTTCAAATGCCAGCCCACGCGCTAACTGCAAACCAGTATGATACGCAGGGCGATCGGCCGAAACAGGTCGCGTTGAGGAGATTTCGATGAATGACAAGCAAGAGCTTTCGCCAGAATTTACTCAAGGCAGCCAGTTTGATGGTTTCACCATTGAGAAACTGATCGGCGAGGGCGGCATGGCGCGCCTCTATCTCGCGCACGACGAGAAAGGCCGGCAACGCGTGCTGAAAGTGCCGCGTCGCACGCTCGACGCCGACCCGGTGGCGGTCGTCGCCTTCGAGAACGAGTTGCGCCTCGCCCGCTTTCTCGAAGATTTTCCCAGCGCCCACATGCCGGTGTCCCAGAGCAGCAGCGAGCGCGATTACCTCGTGATGGACTATATCGATGGCTCCGATCTATGGAGCCATTTGCGCGAGAAAGGCTGCCTCAGCGAAGCGCAGGCGATTGCTCTGGTCAAGAAGATCGTGCGCAGCCTGGCTGAACTGCATCGCCGCCGTATCGTGCATCTTGACATCAAGCTGTCGAACATCATGATCACGCCTGACGGTGAAATACGACTGATCGATTTCGGTCTGGCCAACCACCTCGATCTGCCCGACCTGATCTACGAGTCCTTCCAGGAACCCAAGGGTACGCCGGCCTACATCGCTCCCGAGCAGTTCTACGGCGTACGCGACGAGCCGCGCAGCGATATCTTTTCCATCGGCACCATGCTCTACGAAATAACCACAGCGAAGCTGCCCTTCCCCGAGGCCAAGAGCGTGCTCGATGTCATCAACCGCATCAAGCATGACCCGGTGTCGCCGCGCCAATACCGGCCCGAACTGAGCGAGGACTTCGCCAACCTGGTGCTGACCTGCCTGCAGAACGTTCCCGGCCGCCGTTTCGCCAGCATGGATGTGCTGTACTCGGCGTTGGAGCAGATCGAGCCGGCTGCTGTTGCGATGATGGCGGCGCCCACTCAGTCAACGACACCGACGCCGATGATCGCTACTGGAGGAAATTTTCTGGCGCGGCTCACTGGCCGTTTATGGCGCTCAGTGATCACCGCCGAGGGCGACAACCTGTATGAAATCAAGGCGTGGATCGTCGGCCACCAGGCGCTGCGCATGCCGCGCTATCGCATCGTGGCGGCCCTCGACAACGACAGCAGCGAGCGTGTGGAGAAGCTGAACCGCGATATCCTGGCCCAGGCCATCCGCCAGGCCGGGTTGCAACCCTCGATCATCACCGTGTTGACTGTGCTGCGGGACCACAACATTGCCATGGTCTCGGACGATCGGGAACGCATGGAACTCAACGCGGCCTATCATGAGGCGCGTCAGCTGATGATGCGCCTGATCGCCGATTCCGAAAAAGGCAACCTGTCGATCGGCATCAATATCCGCAGCGGAGATCCGGTGGAGGCGATCGCCGGTTGCGTCAGCGACTACGATGCCGACCTGATGGTGATTGGTGCTTGCGAACGTCGCTCATTCAGCCGTTTCGTCCTCGGCAACACGACTTACAAGGTGCTCACCTCGGTCAAGTGTCCGATCTACGTAGTCCAGGATAAGTCAAAAAAGGACATGCGGCGACAGTCGACGGATCCTGCCGAGACGGTGGACGCAGTGCCGGCCTGAGGTATGCCGTTGATCGAGGTTACGCAACGCCCGCCGCCATCTCCGGGATAACCGCCGGAAAATTCAGCCCGGCGCGTTTCTTATTTAAGCGGAGGGCCAGTAGTCGGTGCCGATCCCGTCGCCCAGATCGGCTTCGATCAGGCGGCGCCGCGCTTCCAGCAGGCGCTCGATCAAGCGCGGCTCATGCAGCGCGTAGGCCTCGGCATCGGCGCTGCGGTTGACCACCACCCCGAGCAGTTCGGTAATTGCATTGCCGATGGAATTCTGGCTGATGGTGACGATCAGCTTGCCCTGGTCGTTGCGGTAAATCAGCTGCTTGAAGGCCGGCTGCCAGCGGATCGCGTTGGCGTATTTGGCGTCGACGATGCAATGCTCGCGCACCTTCTTCGCGGTCTTCATGAAATCGTTGTTGAACAGCAGCACGCTCTCCACCTCCGCCGGGAAATAGACGTCGTCAAGAATCGGCGCGTTGCGGGTGGAGACCTGCGAGAAGAAGCTGCGGTAGAAATCGATGAAGCCCTTGAGGATCTCGTCGTACTCTTTCCAGAAACGCACTTCCTTGAGCGCCGCCGCGCCGCCCCGGATCTCCCAGCTGGGCAAGCCCTGCGGGTAGCCGGTGAGCTCGATGCGGGCCTCGGCCTGGCTGGCGGGCTGGAGAACTTCCAGGTGCAGCGCCCGGTCGAAAAACTCCCGATAGACGTCGCGCATATAGGCCTGGAACAGGCTGTGCTGGCCGCCGTCGGTGAGGTTGGGATTGAGCGGATCGGCCAGCCTGGCATGGCGCAGTTCATCCTTGGGAAAAACGATGAAGTGGTTGTGCAGCATGCGGATGCTGGGCACGCCGGGCGAGCTCAGCGGCCAGGTGGCATCCAGGCTCGCCTCGCCGGCCAGGATCAGGGCCGCGTCGGGATCGGGATACAGCTCCAGCATGTAGTCGATGATGATCTGGTTCATCCGGTTCCACACATGGATGACATTGGCCGGCAACTGGGTGCGCCGCACCGGCCTGCCCAGCGGATCGAGGACCACCTGCGAGGTGTTGTAGATGATCGAGGTGTCGAAGGCGGTGCTGTGCCCCAGCGCCTTGCGATACAGCAGCAGGTTTTCCGGATTCGTCAGCAAGCCGTTGTTGTGCGCCAGATCGTTGAGATTTTCCGTGCTGTTGAAGAATTCGTTGTGCTTCATCCCCTCCGGCACTTCCAGGGGAATGGGCCGATACGGGGTGAGGATTTCGCGCGGGCCGGATGGTATGGATTTGGTCATGGCGTACATTGAGTAATGGAATTGAATCAGCGGCGATACACGATGCGGTAGATCGCCCCGGCGTGGTCGTCGGAAACCAGCAGCGAGCCGTCGGGCAGCACCAGCACATCGGCGGGCCGGCCCCAGGGGGTTTCGCCCTGCAGCCAGCCGGAGGCAAAAGGTTCGTATGCCACGGCCTTGCCGTCGCGCAGCTTAACCAGGGAGACGCGGTAGCCGATCTTCTTCGAGCGGTTCCACGAACCATGCTCGGTAATGAAAATCTGCTGGCGGTATTCCGCCGGGAACATGGTTCCGGTATAGAAGCGCATGCCGAGCGAGGCCACGTGCGGCCCAAGCTGCTGCGCCGGCGGGGTGAACTCGCCGCAAGCGCGCTTCGACCCGAATTCCGGATCGGGCAGATCGCCGCCGTGGCAGTAGGGGTAGCCGAAATGCATGCCGGCGCGCGGCGCGCGATTGAGTTCGTCGGGCGGCAAGTCGTCGCCGAGCAGATCGCGGCCATTCTCGGTGAACCACAACTCGCCGCTGCCCGGCTGCCAGTCGAAGCCGACGCTGTTGCGCACGCCGCGCGCAAACACTTCGGTTTTCCCGGCGTCGGCGCCTTTGCCCACAGCGATTCTGAGAATATTCGCATAGCGCTCGGCATCCGGCGCGCAGATGTTGCAGGGCGCCCCGACCGGCACATACAGCTTGCCGTCCGGGCCGAAGGCGATGAACTTCCAGCCGTGGTGCGTTTCCTTGGGCAGTTGGTCGGTCACCACCACTGGCGCCGGCGGATGTTCGAGACGCCGCTCGATGTCGTCGTAGCGCAGGATGCGGCTGACGGCGGAAACGTACAGGCTGCCGTCGCGGTAGGCCACCCCGACGGGCAATTGCAGACCCTCGGCGAGCCGGATGACTTGCGTCGCCCGGTAATTAGCATCGTAGCGCACCGCATGCACTTTGCCGGCGCGCATCGAACCCACGAACAGTGTTCCGCCGCCGCTCCCGTTTTCCCCGTGCCGGCCCAGAGTCATCTGCCTGGCGTTGTCGACCCGCGCCCAGAGTTCGATGGCAAAGCCCGGCGGCAGCTTGATCCGCCCGAGCGGCAGCTGCTCGGCGGCCATGGCCGGGACGGCCAGCGTCATGGCGAAGATAGCCAAAGCGAGACGCTGGACAAGTTTGAAACGACGCATGACAACTCCTCCCCGATAGTTGGCAATTTACCATGCGATTGACATTGCAAGCCGGATTGCCGCTGCTCGACTTTTCCGGCATCCAGGGCAAGAAGCGGCAAGCCTACTTTGCCGCCGTGCGGGTCGGCATGGGCAGGAACTACGCACCGATGAAGGAAATCTTCCGCGCGGTACTGCGCAGAAGCGAACGCGGCTAGACTTTCGGGCGATGGCGCCCTGCGATGCTGGGCTCGGGGCAGTCCTGGCAGTTTTTCCTGAGGCAGTAAAGTCGCCGCCGACTTTCATGGTGATTCCCCTACTTTACCCGCGCCGTGATTCCATGTTCCAAACCGGCAAGCCAGTTCGTCGCCCAGGACAGGGCGGCATCCAGGTTGGCCTGCGCGGACTGGCTCAGGTCCTCGCCGAGTTCGAAGGTCTCGCCGCGGATCGCCAGCAGACGGCAGGGCGGGGCGGCGTGGTCGAATTCGAGTTCTAGATAGACCTGCAGCACCGCCTGCGGCGTCATGGCGTGGCTGGTAAAACTCATATCGCGGGAGGGGGCGGGGGTCGTCACTTCGAAAGGGGCGGCGCAGTCGCGGCTGGCATCCACAAACAGCACCCGCTCGCGGCTTTGCAGGTCGAGGGCGTGTTCGACCTGCAACTGGAAATCGGTCTGGCATTCGATCCCGCCCCACTCGGGATGCCGGGCGGCGAGCGCCTGGCAGCGTTCCACGAAGAGCGGGCCGAGGGCATCGTCGCCGCGGCTGGGGTTGCCCCAGCCGAACACCAGGGTCGCTGCCTTGGCTGGCGTGCTTGCGACAGGTTCAATTGGCGTTGAGGGCGTCACTGGAATTCGAATGTTCCGCGGGAATTCCTGCTCAGGCGCTCGATCTCGTTGCCTTCCGCATCGGCCAGGCTGACTTGCAGCGGCATCTGCCCGAGCGCGTGGGTGGCGCAGGAGAGGCAGGGGTCGAAGCAGCGGATCGCCACTTCGATGTGGTTGAGCAGGCCCTCGGTGAGGTGCCGGCCATCGAGATAGCGTTTCGCCACTGCGCGCACCACGACGTTCATGGCCTGGTTGTTGTGCGTGGTGGAGACGATCAGGTTGGCGCGGATCACCTGGTCGTTCTCGTCCACCCGGTAGTGGTGGATCAGCGTGCCGCGCGGCGCCTCGATCACGCCGATGCCCCGGGTCTGGCGCGGGCCGCTGGTCACCAGGTCGGCGCCTTCGATGTCGTCGTCATGGAGAAGGTCCTTGATGCTCTCCGCCGCATGCAGCATCTCGATCATGCGCGCCCAGTGATAGCCGAGGGTGGCGCCCGCGGCGCTGCCGCCGTCGTAGGCGATGAATTCCTCGCGTTCCTTGTCGGCGAGCGGCGTCGCGATGAAATCGCAGTTGCTGACGCGGGTCAGCGGCCCGACGCGATACCAGCCTTGGTCCGGCCCCAATGCGCGCAGGAAGGGAAACTTCATGTAGGACCAGGACTTCACTTCCTCCTGGATCAGCTCCCAGTAACGATCATAGTCGTAATGGTCGATCAGCAGGCTGCCGTCGGCTTGCCGCACACGCAGGCCGCCGTGGTACAAATCCAGCGCACCGTCGGCGCGAACGAGGCTCATGGCGTTGGCGCTGAAGCGACCGAAAGCGTTGTAAAAAGCCAGGTTCTGCTCGAACAATTGACGCATCATGCCGACTGCTGCGCGGCTCCAGGCCACCATCTGGTAGGCGTCCTTGAGCAGCGCCGCGCGCTCTTCGCCGGAGAGCGACTTGTTCACGCCGCCGGGGACCGAGCCTGTGCCATGCACGCGCTTGCCGGCCGTCATGCGGATCACCTCCTGGCCGTACTTGCGCAACAGCACGCCCTTCCTGGCGATTTCGGGGAAGGCCGCGGCGACGCCGACGATGTTGCGCCTGGCGACTTCCGAATCGAAGCCGAACAGCAGGTCGGGCGAGGAGAGGTGGAAAAAGTGCAGCGCATGCGACTGGAGAATCTGTCCGTAATGCATCAGGCGGCGGATTTTCTCGGCGGTGGGGGTGAGTTGACGCGCGCCGACGATGATGTCCATGGCCTTGGAGGCGGCGAGATGGTGCGACACCGGGCAGATGCCACAGAGCCGCTGCACCATTACCGGCACTTCCCAGTAGGGGCGGCCTTCGATGAATTTTTCGAAGCCGCGGAATTCGACGATGTGCAACCGCACCTGCTGCACGTGATTATCAGCGTCGAGCAGGATCGTCACCTTGCCGTGGCCTTCGACGCGGGAGAGCGGATCGATGGCGACGCGGCGCAGGTTTTCCGGATGGGCGGCGGTTTCCAGTGCGAAGCTCATGGGGCGTCTAGTATCCTAGTCGTAGTGCAGCATGCCATGGCCAAGCGTCGGGGTGCGGCCGGCGAGCAGGTCGGTGAGGAATTTCCAGATGGCGTCGCCGGAAGGCGGGCAGCCGGGGATGAAATAATCGATCTTCACCACTTCGTGCAGCGGATGCACCTTGTCCAGCGGCAGCGGCAATTCCGGGTCGTTCGGAATGTGGCCGTGCGCCAGCCCCGGTTCGGTGAGATACACCTCAGTCAGGCAGCTTCCCAGATCAAGGTGGTTGCGCTGCGCAGGCAATCCGCCGGTGACCGCGCAGGCGCCGATGGCAATCAGGATCTTGCAGTTTTTGCGGAACTCGCGCAGCACATGCACGTTCTCGGCATTGCAGATGCCGCCCTCGATCAGGCCGATGTCGCAGGGTCCGCAATGCTTGATGTCGGTGAGCGGCGAGCGGTCGAATTCGATGAGTTCGAGCAGCGGAAACAGGCGTTCGTCGATGTCGAGCAAGGACATGTGGCAGCCAAAGCAGCCGGCGAGCGAGGTGGTGGCGACGCGCAGTTTCTTGCTCATGAGGTTCCCTCGCAGGCGGCGCAACTGCCGCTGGCATCGGCTGGGCGCGGCGCATCGTCCAGCGCCTGTGCGCTGACCGGGCGTTCGTCATAGCGGCGCTTGCCGATCGGCACGCTGAAGCCCTTCCCCTTTTTCAGGATCACCCCAACTGGG
>CAYHXK010000051.1:0-11660 GCA_964360125.1 uncultured Sterolibacterium sp. | reverse complement strand
CCGCTATTGAGCCGATGAACCAAGCCATGAACCTGAAAACGGCGTTTCACCGCAAAGGACGCAGAGGACGCAAAGGAATTCAAATGCTGATACAGCATAGTCAATTTACCCCACAGGTGAGGCGCAACAATTCAACATTTCGCCAATTCATGGTTTTCCTTTGCGTCCTCTGCGTCCCTTGCGGTGAAACGCCGTTTGTTGGTTTATTGTTTCAACTTTGGATCGAGCGCGTCGCGCAGGCCGTCGCCCATCAGGTTGAACGCCAACACGGAAATCAAGATCGCCAGGCCGGGGAAAGTCACCACCCACCACGCGCTCTGGATGAATTCCAGCGCGCTGGCCAGCATCGAGCCCCATTCCGGCGTCGGCGGCTGCGCGCCGAGGCCGAGGAAGCCCAGCGCGGCGGCGTCCAGGATGGCGCTGGAAAAGCCCAGGGTGGCTTGCACGATCAGCGGCGCCATGCAGTTCGGCAGGACGCAGATGAACATCAGGCGCAGCGTGCCGGCGCCGGCGATGCGCGAAGAGTTGACGTAATCCTTGGCCATTTCGCCGATCACCGCGGCGCGGGTCAGGCGCGCATAGTGCGGCAGCAAAACGATGCAGATGGCGAACATCACATTGATCAATCCCGGGCCGAGAATCGCCACCACCGCCACCGCCAGCAGCAGGCTGGGCAATGCCAGCATGACGTCCATCAGGCGCATGATGGCGATCTCGGTAACCCCGCGGTAAAACCCGGCCAGCAGCCCCAGCACGATCCCCAAGCCCAGCGACAGCGACACCGAAACCAGGCCGATCAACAGGGACAGCCGCGTGCCGTGGATCAGGCGCGACAGGATATCGCGGCCGACCGGATCGGTGCCGAGCAGGAATTTGCTGCTGCCATTCGCCTGCCACGCAGGCGGCACCAGGGTCGCCTCGCGATATTGTTCGGTGGCGGAATGCGGCGCGATCACATCGGCCAACAGCGCCATCAACACCAGTGTGCCGACGATGGCCAGCCCCATGATGGCGCCGCGATTCTGGCGGAAATAGTCCCACAGTTCGCGCAGCGGGTGCGGCGGTGAAATCGCGATGTCCAGTGTGGTGGAATCGCTCATGTGCTGCGCCGTATGCGTGGATTGATGATGCCGTAGAGGACATCGACGATCAGGTTGACCACGATGATGATGCTGGCGGAGAGCAGGATGCCGCCCTGCACCACCGGGTAGTCGCGGCGGTGGATGGCTTCCACCAGCCACTTGCCGATCCCCGGCCAGGAAAATATGGTTTCCGTCAGGATCGCCCCGGCCAGCAGCGTCCCCACCTGCAAACCGATCACGGTAATCACGGGGATCAAGGCATTGCGCAAGGCATGGATGCCGATCACCCGCAGCCGCGATACGCCTTTGGCGCGCGCCGTGCGCACGTAATCCTCGCGCAGCACTTCCAGCATGGCGGAACGCGTCATGCGGGCAATTACCGCCAGCGGGATGGTGCCCAGCGCGATGGTCGGCAGGATCAGGTGCGACAAGGCGGATTTGAAGGCGCCCGGCTCGCCGGAAAGCAGGCTGTCGATCAGCATGAAGCCGCTCACCGGCGGCAGGTCGAACTGGATATCGATGCGGCCGGAGACCGGGGTCCACCCCAGGCTGACCGAGAACAGCAGGATCAACAACAGCGCCCACCAGAAGATCGGCATCGAATAGCCGGTCAGCGACACCCCCATCACCGTATAGTCGAGAAAGGTATTGCGCTTGATCGCCGCCAGGATGCCCGCCGGCAAGCCGATGGCCAGGGCCAGCAGCATGGCGCAGAAAGACAACTCCAGGGTGGCGGGAAACAGGGTGAGGAAATCCTTGAACACCGGCTCATGGGTGGTGATCGAATTCCCCAAATTGCCGCTGAGCACTTTTCCCAGATACTCGAAGTACTGCATATACAAGGGCTGGTCGAGGCCGAACTCACGCAGCAGCCTGGCGTAGCGCTCCGGTTCCATGCCACGCTCCCCGGACATCGCTTCGACCGCGTCGCCGGGGATCATGTGGATCAATGAAAATACCAGCAAGGTAATACCGAGGAAGGTCGGAACGACCAGTCCTGCGCGGCGCAGGATAAATCCAAGCATCGGTGGGTCCTGTAGAACGGCTTGCCCGAAGGCAAATGACAAAGGGCGGAAGATCCGCCCTTTGTCCTATCCGAACATTTATTTTTTCAATTCAACCTTGTTGAAGTAGTGGTGGGCGGTCACATCCATCTTGAAGCCGACGACTTCCTTGCGCACCGGCGTGAATCTGACCGAATGGGCGACGGTAATCCAAGGGGCCTCTTCCTTGACGATCTCCTGCGCCTTTTCATAGAATTTGGCGCGTTCCGCCTGCTTCGGCGTGGTCTTGGCTTTCTGCAGCAGGTCTTCGAAGTCCTTGTTGCACCAGCGCGCCACGTTACCGCCGCCCTTGACCGCGTCACAGCCGAGCAAGTTCACAAAAAAGTTATCCGGGTCGCCGTTATCGCCCGACCAGCCGAACATCATCGAGGGTTGCTCGCCGGTCTTGCTGCGCTTGCGGTATTCGCCCCATTCGAAGGTGACGAGCCTGGCCTTGACGCCGATCTTTTCCCAATCGGCCTGGATCAATTCCGCCATGCGTTTGCCGTCGGGATTATATGGACGGGTCACGGGCAGGTACCATAGATCGATTTCAAAGCCATTCGGATATCCGCCCTTGGCCAGCAACTCCTTGGCTTTCGCCACGTCATACGGGTAATCCTTGACCTTGTCGTTGTAGGACCACATGGTCGGCGGAATGGGGTTCTTGGCGGCTTGTCCGGCGCCCTGGAATACCGATTTGAGGATGGCCTGCTTATCCACCGCCATGTTCAGCGCCTGGCGCACCAGCTTGTTGTCGAACGGCTTCTTTTCCACGTTGAAGGCGATATAGCCGACATTCATGCCTTCCTGCGTCATCATGGTGATGGCGGGGTCGGCCTTCATCAGCGCAATTTCGGCCGGCTTGGGGAATGCCATCACGTGGCACTCGCCGGTTTTCAGCTTGGCGTAGCGCACCGAGGCGTCCGGCGTGATGGCATACACCAGGTTGTCGATTTTCGGCCGGCCGTTCCAGTGCTGGTCAAAGGCCTTGTAGCGAATGATGGCGTCCTTCTGGTAGGAGACAAACTGGAATGCGCCGGTGCCGATCGGCTCGCGGTCGACCACTTCTGGCGTGCCGGCGGCTTTCATCTTGTCCGCATATTCGGCGGACAAGATCGAGGCGAAGTCCATCGCCAGGTTGGCAATGAAGGGTGCTTCGGGATGCAGGAGATGGAAACGCACGCTGTAATCGTCGAGCTTCTCCAGCCTGGCGACGATCTTGTTCATGCCCATGTCTTCGAAATAGGCGTAAGTCTGGCCGGCGGAGGCCTTATGGAAAGGATGATTGGTGTCGGCCATGCGGTTGTAGCTGAACAGCACGTCGTCGGCATTGAAGTCGCGCGTCGGCTTGAACTTGGCGTTGCCGTGGAACTTGACGCCCTTGCGCAGCTTGAAGGTATAGGTCAGGCCATCGGCGGATTCCTGCCAGGACTCGGCCAGGGCAGGTATCACCTTGGTGGTGCCGATCTGGAATTCGACCAGGCGGTTGTACATCGGCACGGAAGCGGCATCGGCGGTCGTGCCGGTGGTGAAAAATTGCGGGTTGAAGCCCTCGGGACTGCCCTCGGAGCAATATACAAGGGTCTGCGCGGCCTCCGCGACCATGACAGTGGCGCCCAGCAGCGCAGCCAGTCCAGCGACGAGAATTTTCCTTACGGTTGTCTTCATTGCCCTACCTCCTGATGGATGGAAACGCATGTAGCGTCCATGATCGATAATTCCAACGGCGGAATCCTACCAGACTCCGGGTCTAACTGTCCGGAATATATCGCCGCGTCGATCTACGTTGAAACAGCATTAAGCATATCCATTCATTGTGATACTTTTTCGTGTGATTTTATCGTATAATATGTATCATGTTGGCCTGAGCATAGGAGACGCAGATGAAAAACACTCTCAGCGCGGGACTCACCGCCAAGCGCAGCATCACTGTAGACAAACCCCGCACCATCGATTTCCTCGGCGAGCAATTGCGCGTCTATGCCACCCCGGAACTGGTGCGCGATTTTGAAATCGCCTGCCGCGAGTTTCTGCTGGCGCACTGCGATGCCGGCGAGGATTCGGTCGGCACCGGCATCAACATCAGCCATGCCGGCGCCACCCTGCTCGGCATGCAGGTGGAGATCGGCATCAGCGTCGCCGAAGTGAATGGCCGGCTGGTGAAATTCCAGTTGCTCGCCCACGACGGCGTCGAGGAAATTTCCAAGGGCGAGCACAGCCGCTTCGTGGTCGATGTGGAGAAACTGCGCGCCAAGGTCGCGGCCAAGGCGCAGGCGGCCCAAGCCAAGCCGGCATGAAGAGCGTCAAAAAAGTCCCGCAATACTGCTACCAGTGCGTGGCAGGCCCGGACTTGCTGACCGTCAAGGTGGAGGACGGGGTCGCCACCGAGATCGAACCCAACTTCGCCGGCGCGGCGGTGCATCCCGGCGCCGGAAAATGCTGCGTCAAGGCCTACGGCCTGATCGAGAAGACCTACAATCCGCAGCGCCTCACCACCCCCATGAAGCGCAGCAACCCGAACAAGGGCCGCCACGAGGACCCCGGCTTCGTGCCGATTTCCTGGGACGAGGCTCTGGACACCATCGCCGCCAGGCTCAAGGCAATCCGCGCCCAGGGACTCACCGACGAGCACGGCTATCCGCGCGTGGCGGCGACTTTCGGCGGCGGCGGCACGCCGACCTACTACATGGGCACCTTCCCGGCCTTCATCGCGGCTTGGGGGCCGGTGGATTTCAGTTTCGGCAGCGGCCAGGGCGTCAAGTGTTATCACTCCGAACATCTCTACGGAGAATTCTGGCATCGCGCCTTCACCGTCTCGGCCGACACGCCGAACACCAAATACATGTTGTCCTTCGGCGCCAACTCGGAAGCTTCGGCCGGCGTCGCCGGCACTTGGCGGCATGGCGAAGCGCGCGCGCGCGGCCTGAAGCGGGTGCAGATCGAGCCGCATGTTTCGGTGACCGGCGCCTGCTCGGCCGAATGGGTGCCGATCCGGCCGAAGACCGATCCGGCCTTCCTGTTCGCGCTGATCCAGGTGATGCTGCACGAGCATGGCCGCGAGCGCCTCGACCTACCCTTCCTCCAGCAGCACACCGGCTCGCCCTACCTGGTCGGGCCGAACGGTTTCTTCCTGCGCGACCCCGACTCCCGCAAGCCGCTGTTGTGGGATTTGAAACGTCAGGCCGCGGTGCCTTTCGATACGCCCGAGTGCGATGCCGCGCTGGAAGGCGAATTCACCCTCGATGCGCTGGAGATCGGCGCCGACGGCCAGGAATGGCGGCACAGCGGCATCGCGGCGGAGACCAGTTTCACCAAGCTGGCGAAGCACATGCGGCAATACACGGCGGAGTGGGCGGAGCAAATCTGCGACATCCGCCCCGGCACCATCCGCCGCATCGCCGGGGAATATCTCGACCATGCCGAGATCGGCGCGACCATGGAGATCGACGGCGAGGTGCTGCCTTTCCGCCCGGTGGCGATTGCCCTCGGCAAGACCGTCACCAACGGCTGGGGCGGCTTCGAGTGCTGCTGGGCGCGCACCCTGCTGGCCTGCCTGGTGGGCGCCCTGGAAGTTCCCGGCGGAACCCTGGGAACCACGGTGCGCCTCAACCGCCCGGCCACTTCGCGCCAAGCCAGCGTCAAGATGGGCGGCGACGGCTTCATGGAATTCCCCATGAACCCCACCGATGCAGAACACTGGCAGAAGGCGCCCCACGTGCGCAACGCGCATACCACGCTGGTGCCGCTCTCGGCGAATTCACCCTGGAGCACCGCGCTGGGTCCGACGCATCTGGCCTGGATGTTCCGCAAGCAGTCGCCCGAGAACTGGCCCAAGGTCAGCGCACCCGACCTGTGGTTCTGCTATCGCACCAACCCGTCGATTTCCTTCTGGGATACCAAGGCCATCGTCGAACGCGTCGCCGAGTTCCCCTTCATCGTCGCCTTCGCCTATACGCACGACGAGACCAATCACATGGCCGACATCCTGCTGCCCGAGCGCACCGACATCGAGAGCACGCAACTGATCCGGGTGGGCGGCACCAAGTTCATGGAGCAGTTCTGGGACCACGAGGGTTTCGCCCTGCGCCAGCCGGCGGTGGAACCGCGCGGCGAGACGCGCGACTTCACCGACATCGCCACCGAACTGGCGGCGCGCAGCGGCCTGCTCGCCGAATACAACGAGGCCATCAACCGCGGCGCGGCCGGCGTCGCCCTGGCCAACGGCACATACGACTTCAGCCTCGACCCATCCATCCGGCACGATGCCGACACCATCTGGGACCGCAGCTGCCGCGCCGCCAGCGCCGAACTCACCGACGGCGCGGCTACCGATGGGCTGGAGTGGTTCAAGGAAAAAGGCATCCGCACCCGCCCCATCTCGCGCCTCACCTGGTATCTCTTCCCGGAATTGAAAAAACAGGGAATACGCTTCGAGATGCCCTTCCAGGAAGGCCTGTACCGCATCGGCATCCAGCTCGGCAAGCGCCTGCACGAGTCGGGCATCAACTGGTGGGACAAGCAGTTGCACGAATACCAGTCGCTGCCCGCGGTGCGCGACTTCCCCGGCATCTGGGAAAAGGAAACCGAGAAGCACGGCCAGCTTGCCGACTATCCGTTCTGGCTGATCACCTCGCGCAGCATGCAATACGCCTGGGGCGCCAATGCCGGGATACCGCTGATGGACGAGATGGCCGGCAATCTCGCCGGCCACCGCGCCGTGCTGATCAATACCGGCAAGGCGCGCGAACTCGGCCTGGAAGAAGGCGAAATGGTCGAGGTCACCTCGACCATCGGCTCGACCCGCGGCCCGCTGATGCTGCGCCAGGGCATCCGCCCCGACACGCTGCTGATGATGGGCCAGTTCGACCACTGGGCGACCCCCTATGCCAAGGACATGCACGCGCCGAGCATGAACTCGCTGACGCCGATGTCGCTGGACCTGACCGACGCCACCGGTTCGGCGGCCGACCTGGTGCGCGTCGGCATCCGCCGGGTTGCGGTGGGAGCGGAGGCGACGGCATGACCCGCTACATCATGACCGCCGACCTGCGCCGCTGCATCGGCTGCCAGACCTGCACCGCCGCCTGCCGCCAGACCAACGCCACGCCGCCCGGCGTGCAATGGCGCAATGTGCTCGACATCGAAAGCGGCGAGTTCCCGGATGTGCGGCGCAGTTTCGTGCCGGTCGGCTGCCAGCATTGCGGCGACCCGCCCTGCATGCATGTCTGTCCGACCACCGCGACTTACCAGCGCGACGACGGCCTGGTCGAGATCGACTACGAAAAATGCATCGGCTGCGGCTACTGCGCCGTCGCCTGTCCCTACCAGGCGCGCTTCATTTCCCACCGTGCCGAGTTCGCCTTCGGCGCCACGCCGACCGAATCCGAGGCGGCGCGCTTCGATGCACGGCGCATGTCGGTGGCGACCAAGTGCAGCTTCTGCATGGACCGCGTCGATCTCGCCAAGGTGAATGGCCTGATCCCCGGCGTCGATCCGGAAGTGACGCCGGCCTGCGTGAATTCCTGCATCGCCGGGGTGCTGGCTTTCGGCGACAAGGAAGACCCGCACAGCAATGTCTCGCAACTGCTCGACGAGACCCAGCACTTCCGCATGCACGAAGAACTCGGCACCGATCCGGGCTTCTATTACATCTGGGATAAAAAATGAGAGTGACCCCTTGGCACCAGACCAACTGGGACTGGCGCGCCGCCGCCAACTTCATCGGCGGCGGCACCGGCAGCGGCCTGATGTTTTTCGCCCTGCTCGCTACCTCGGACAACGAACCTTCGGCAACTTACCGCGCCATGGCGGCCATCGCGCTGCTGCTGGTGGCCGCGGGTCTGACCTGTGTCTGGGCCGAAATCGGCCGCCCCTGGCGCGCACTGAATGTTTTCCTTCATCCGCAAACCTCGTGGATGACGCGCGAGGGCATGGTCGCGCCCTTGTATTTCGGCAGCGGCGCCATCGCGATCTGGCAGGGCGGCGGGATGTTCGCCACCATTGCGGCAGGGTTGGGCCTGCTGTTCCTCTACTGCCAGGGGCGCATCCTGGCCGCCTCCAAGGGCATACCCGCCTGGCGCGAGCCGAAAATCATCCCGCTCATCCTCAGCACCGGTTTTGTCGAGGGCGCGGGACTGGCGGCGCTGCTCTTCTTCCTGCTGCCCTCTCCTGCTGCGTTACCGAACTGGCTGGTCAGCCTGCTGCTGGGCGCACTGATCTTGCGGCGCCTGGCCTGGAAAATGTACCTCGATGCACTGACGAAGCATGGCGCTCCATTACAGACACTGGCAGTTCTGCAGCCGTTTGGCGTGCGCTTCGAAAAATTCGGCCAGCTCCTGCCGGAAATGATGCTCCTCGCCACCATGCTGTTCGGCGACGGGACAGGAGGCCTGGTGGCAGTAGCAGGCGCGGTGGCGTTAGGAGCGGGCTGGGCGCTTAAATTCACCATCGTTGCGCGCGCCGCCTACAATCAGGGTTTCGCCCTGCCGATATTGCCGGTGCGCGGACAGGGCGGCATGACCCCAGGCACCCAGCCGGGCTGGAGCAAATAAGCCGCTCATTCGAGGATTCAATGCCAGGCCATGCTAATGCAGCTTAGCTGGAAGTTATTGAGGCGCCGGTCGCCGGGCAAACTGTCAATTCAACTCCGGGGGCTGGTCGCTGGAATCTTTGCCACATCTAATTTCTTGAGGTATCGGACATTGAGGTAACATGAGATATCTCGGCTCGGATATGGCGCCCAAGCAGCGCGGCATTTTTTATGAAGCTGTTTTCATCCTTTTTCTCCGCCGCAAGGTCGCCAGTCGATGATTATCCGGAACTGATCGCCGACCAGCATATAGACCTGCTAAGGGGTGCTATCTGGGTGATCTTGATCGGATCGGCATCGACTTTGACTTTGATGCTGGCCTCGCCGGTCGAGTATCAGTGGCGCATCTATATATCCTCCGGCCTCATGGCTATTGCCATCGCTGCGTTTGCAGTGCTTCGATTTTGGGGCGCGATCGAGACGGTGCGATTTCTTGCGATTAGCAGTTGGGTACTTGCCACTTTCGCGGGTTTCGTCGTAGCCGGCCTCTATACGCCGATCCTGATTGCCTATCCGGTTATCCTGATTTTCTCTGGATGGATTTTGGGTTCCCGCATTTTTGTCTTGCTGTTTATCGCGAGCTGCGTCTCCGTGTGTGCTTTGGCGATCGGTCAAAGCACTGGTCTCATCCTTGCGATCAGGTCAACACCTCCGGCGTTGATGGCGCTTGTTTACTTGTTTACTTTGTCCATCAGCATGGTGATGAGCTTGTATTTAATGCGGCTGTTCCGGGAGCGTTATGCCGAAGAACGCCGGTTGAACGTGGAGATCAGGCTGCACCTGGAGGAAGTGGAACGTCGCGAAGCCGAGCTGGATCGTCACCGCAACCATCTGGAACAAATGATCGATGAGCGCACCAGGCAGCTGAAGATGGCGAAGGAAGCAGCGGAAGTCGCCAATGTCGCCAAGAGCAGTTTCCTGGCCAACGTGAGCCATGAGATTCGCACCCCGATGAACGGGATTCTGGGGATGGCTCAGCTGCTCATGATGCCGAAACTCAGCGCTGCAGAGCAGCGCGAATACGCCGCAACTATCCTGAACTCCGGCCAGACCCTGCTGGCATTGCTGAACGACATGCTCGATTTTTCCAAGGTCGAAGCCGGCAAGATTGAACTGACGCAAGCTGTGTTCGATCCTCGGCAGATCGTCGCGGAAACGGTGGCGATTTTCCGCGAACTCGCTCAGGCCAAGGGTCTGGTGATCGAGTCTGACTTGCATGTCCCTGCGAACCGAAGCTACCGGGCAGATCCGATCCGCCTGCGCCAGATGTTGTCCAATCTGATCAGCAATGCCATCAAGTTTACGTCCCGCGGATCGGTGCGCGTGGAAGTCACTGAAGTCGACGGCACTGAAAACCATGCGTTACTGGAGTTTGCCGTCACCGACAGCGGCATCGGCATTCCGCCAGACAAACACGTTGTACTGTTCAAGCCCTTCTCTCAGGCAGACAGTTCGACTACCCGCGACTACGGTGGAACGGGATTGGGGCTATCCATCGTCCGCAACCTGGCCTTGCTGATGGGTGGAGACGCGGGGGTTGAAAGCCAGCCGGGACAGGGCTCGCGTTTCTGGTTCCGCATTCGAGTCTGTATCCCGCAAGCAGGCGAAGAGAGTCTCCAGTTCCAGCGCCACCCCGGCATTGGAAAGCCCACCGGCGCGGCAACTGGATTGGCCGGGTATGTTCTGGTGGTCGAGGACAACCTGATCAACCGCAAAGTGATAGAAACGATGCTCATGAAGTTGAATGTCGAGGTCGACAGCGTCGAAAACGGCCAGGAGGCAGTAGCCGCCATCATGCGGGGGATGCGGCCTGACTTGGTGCTGATGGACGTGCAAATGCCGGTGATGGACGGCTTGGAGGCAACGCAACGCATCCGCCAGTGGGAAGACGAGACACAGCAACCGCGCCAACCAATTATCGCCTTGACAGCCGGCGCATTCGAGGATGATCGTCAACAGTGTTTTGCCTGCGGCATGGACGATTTCATCGCCAAGCCGATAAACATGAACGACTTGGCGTCAGCACTTGCTAAATGGATAGGCAGGACGGCGCGGGAAGGAAAGATATAAGCTCACCTGGGGTCCGGTTGGAGACGGGAACCGGTCTACGTTTGGCAGATCGCGGCTGTGAGCCGTTAGAACCGTTCGCGTCCGATGGATTGCGGACACGCTCGGTCCAGGCATGGTGCTGCTTGCTATTTTCCCGCGCGGATGTACTCGCGCCGATTTTCTTCCGAAAGAAATTCTTCCAACTCGGGATCCATGGCGTTTCGCGAGGTGACGATCCCGATCGGTGTGCCATTCTCGATAACCGGCGTGTGACGAAAGCCGTTTTCCTGCATCATTACGAGCGCATATCCATAGGACTTGTCGGGATCGACGGTGCGGGGATCGGGGGTCATGACCTCGGCCAATCGAGTGGTGCGCGCATCGAGACCGGGCGCAATGACGCGAAACAAGGCGTCGCGTTCGGTAAATATTCCGGCCAGGCGTTCCTGGTCCACAACCATGACTGCCCCGATGTTTTTCCTGGCCATCAATTCCGCGGCTCTGCTGACAGTTGTATCAGACGGCAGGGTCAGCGCCTTTTCCCGGTCCATCACATCTCTGACCAATAGACTGAACATGCAACAACCTCCTCTTCGAATCCTTAAAAGTACGTTCGCCCCATAGCCGACACTTCCTGGCCGATGTTACGAGTTACCGGTTTTATGGTATTGATCATGATCAAACTTGCACCGCACAATGTGCTGCAGTTGCTGCGATTCTCACCTTAACCGGCTCTTCACGCTGCTTACCCGGCACTGCAACAAGAGTTCTCCATGCACTGCTGCTGTCCAGCCGAATACCGGATATCCAGGCGTAAATTGGCGCTGCGCGAGCGCTTAAGCAGCGCCTGGGTGGGAACTGGCTGCTGTTGCGGCGGAGGCCCGAGTGATATCG
>CAYHXK010000050.1:8693-11812 GCA_964360125.1 uncultured Sterolibacterium sp. | reverse complement strand
GAACCCTTCATGAATGGGCACTCCAACTGCCGCTGAGGTACGCTGTTGGCTAGTCTTTCCAGGCGCTTGCCGCAGGCACCACGGTGGCGAACCGGTCAGCCAAAGCGGCAAGCGTGGCCTGGTGCACGGTGGCCGCCGGGACGATGCCGCCGAGCGGGTTGGGCAGATCGCGGGTCGCGCAGGCGGCAGCCACCACCGTTGCGGCATAGCCATGGTCCAGTGCGGAACGCGTGGTTGCGCTAATGCACATATGCGTGGCGAAACCGGCGATGACCACTTGCTTGCGGCCCGTTGCCCTGAGTAGTTGATCAAGTTCGGTCCCCGCAAAGGCGTTCGGCAGGTTTTTCACCAGTATGCTTTCAGCGCCGACCGGGGCAAGCTGCGGAATGATGCCTACGAATTGGCCTTCAGGATTGAACAGGGCGCCGCCCGGCCGGCCGTGATGGACAATGTGAAATATCGGGGCACCGGCCTGACGGGCAAGCGATTCCAGCCTGGCGCATTCGGAAATGGCCGCTTCGATGCCGGACAAGGGGAGTCCACCGGTAACGTATTCCATCTGCGGGTCGATCAACAGCAAAGCGGCTTTCTCCCACTGTGCCACCACCCTCGGCGCGCCGGCCATTTCCAGCAAGGTCTTCGGCGTATTCATGTTTTTGCTCCTGCGGTTAGGTTGGTTGGATTTTAGTTGCACTCTGGTCAACTGTTAATTCACAAGTTATCATCGGTGCCTGTGAAAAAACGCACACCCCGCTGGGAAGATCTGCTTACTCTGACCGTATTGGCGCGCAACGGCAATTATTCCGCTGCGGCCCGCGAGTTGGGCTTGACCCATGCCACCATAGGGCGGCGCATCCAGCGTCTCGAGGAAGCGCTGGGGACGGTGCTGACCGCGCGGCGGGACGCGGGACTGCAACTCACCGAGGCCGGGAGACTGGCGCTGGCGGCCGCAGCTGAAATGGAACGGAGCGCGGGGCGCCTGACCCGCACTCTGGAGGCGCGGCCGGCGGGACTCGACGGGCGCATCCGGATCACCACCACGGAAACCTTGGGCACTTATTTTTACCTGCCGCGCCTGATCGAATTCCACCGCCTCCATCCCGGCATCGTGATCGAGATGGCCCTGGATACGCGCACCTTGAGCCTTGCCAAGCGCAGGGCGGATATCGCGATCCGCTTGGCGCGCCCGAGCGAAGAAGGCTTGGTGGCCAAGCGTATCGGCACTATGGGTTACGGGCTATACATCCGACGCGATCACCCCGCTTTAAGCAGCGCCGGGCGAGGGAATATGTTGAAACCGGACGGTACGCTTCCCATCTGCCGTTTCGACGAATCGCTCACCGAATTGCCGGAGAGCCGCTGGATCGCCGAACAGCTACCCCAGGCGCAATGCGTGTTCCGGGCCAATAGTCTGATGGCCTTGGCCCAGGCCGTCAGGTACGGCTGGGGCGCTGGCCTGATTCCCAGCTTCCTTGCGGAGGAAGCGTCCGAATTGGCATGCCTTTCCGACAGAGCAGTGGTTAAACGCGAGATATGGCTCGCCTATCCGGAAGAATTTAGAGACGTTCCCCGTTATCGAGCGGTCATCGATTGGCTGGTAGCCATATCCAGCGACGCAGCCGGATTCCTGGCTGGACAAAGCTGAGCCCTGACATTCACATGCGCCGTATTTTCATCCGCAGACCAGGCAACCAGCCAGTTTTTCATGATTGATTTCGATTTGCGATGCTGTTCCGATTGCCGATCGACACACTCCTATCCTTACCGCCCAATTAAAAAGTGGTCCTGCTGGTTGTGCCGCATCATCCCGGTAACTGGCGGGCTGTCATCAACACGACTAAGAACGGCAGTGGTTTCGGATCAAATATGTACGCTGGCAGTATGGCTTTCAGCATTTTCCTTTAATATACGCACATTTGCGTTTCCAGTTATGAATCGCCGTCATAGTCCTCGTACGGATGAAAAGGGAACCTGGTTTTCATGAAGAATCGCGTTTCACCGCAAGATATAAGTGTCGGTCAGCCTTTACTTTGGGATGTATTCGGCAAGGACGGCACGCTGCTGCTGCGTCGAGGGCAGTTCGTCGAGACGCAGAAGGCTCTCGACAGGTTCATCGAGGAGGGTCTGTTCCTGCAAGCGGACGACTCAACCAGCAGGGTAAAAGAAGTAACCGTCATTGAAGAGAAACCGAGCGCCCTGCAACACATCATGGATGCGTACCGGATTCTGGCAAGTTGCCACGAGCAGAAACCCGATAGCATCAACGAATTCGCCCCCCGCATGGAGAAGCTGATCCAGTCGGTGCTGAACGCCTGCCTCACCCACCCGACCATCAGCCTCGCATCGATTCTGCTCTTGCAGGACAAGTTGTACTCCATCAAGCATCCAGTCGATGTCGCCATCCTTGCCAATATTCTTGCCAAGGAGTTGTCGCAGGATGAGGCGACGCAACGGGCAATCGTGGCCGCTGCCCTGACCATGAACATCGGCATGTACGAAGTGCAGGAGAAAGTAAACTCAATCACCGGACCCCTGAATGACAAGCTCATCTCGATGATCAGGAAGCACCCGTCACTCAGCGCAGAGCGCCTGGAAAAACTGGGCATCACGGACCAGAAATGGCTCACACTGGTTCGGCAGCACCACGAACTAAACGACGGGTCCGGGTATCCGGCGGGAATCTCCGGCGACAGCATCCAAATGGGCGCAAGGATCATCAGTATCGCCGACATGTATTGCGCCACCGTGTCAGGGCGAAACTATCGGAGGCCGCAGAAGCCGAAAGTTGCGCTACGGGATCTTTTTGTGCAGAAAGGACAGAAATTCGATGTCGTCGTCGCCAGCACCTTGATCCGCGTCCTCGGCATCTACCCCGTCGGCACGCTGGTGCGTCTTAAGACTTCCGAAATCGGAGTCGTCACCGGCCCGGGGCAGGGCCCCGACTCTCCTGCAGTCCATGTCATCATCGGCCGCAGCGGCATGCAGTTGGAAGTTGCTTCTCATCGCAAAACGCACCTGCAGGATTTTGCCATCGAGGAAGTTCTCACTATCGACAAGCTCAGCGCCCCGATCCGCATGACGGCGCTCTGGGGCAAGGACGCCAGAGTCAGCTGACCCGC
>CAYHXK010000050.1:0-8683 GCA_964360125.1 uncultured Sterolibacterium sp. | reverse complement strand
ACCCGCAAGAACGGCTGACTGCTGCTCGCTGGATAAGCGTCTCCAGGAGCAGATGCAGTTGAAGTGCTTCGATTCGCCAACTCCAAGGAATTACTTTCTGCTTTCTTGCTTCTTGATGCGCAGCGTGTCTACGCAAGCGCCGATTGGCCCGATCTAATCGGACAGAAACGCCCGCCAATGCGGCTTGCCCAACGCTGTAAGCTGGTCGCGCACGAAGGCGATTTCGGCGTCGTGCTCGGCGGCGCTGAGTATTCCGCGCATTTTCTGGAAGCGCAGGTAGACCAGGTAAGTGTTCACCACATCGGTCTCGCAATAATCGCGGATCTCGTCGACCTTCCCGTCCAGCCACGCATCCCATACCGCGTCGCCGGCCATGCCCTGCTTGCCGGGCAGGCCCATCAGCTTGGCGAGCTGGTCGAGCGGCGCGGCGGCGCGCGGCTGGTACAGCGCCAGCAGGTCCATCAGGTCGAGATGGCGCGCATGGTAGCGGCTGATGTAGTTGTTCCATTTGAAGTCGCGGCTGTCGCGGTAGTCGCCCTCGCCCATTTCCCAGTAGCGCGGCGCGGCGACGCCGTGAATCAGGCCGCGATAATGCAGCACCGGCAGGTCGAAGCCGCCGCCGTTCCAGGAGACGAGTTGCGGAGTGAATTTCTCGATGCCGTCGAAGAAACGCTGGATGATCTGCGCTTCGCTGGATTCCGGCTCGGCCAGCGAGCGCACCTGGAACTTCTCGCTGTCGCGCAACACGTAGGAAATCACCACGATGCGCTGCAGGTGCAGCGGCAGGAAATCGTTGCCGCTCTTGGCGCGCTGCTTCTGGAAGGCAAACTCGGCCACCTCGGCGTCGGAGAGCGCTGCGTCGAGTTCATGCAGCGTGCGCAGACCGGCGACATCGGGGATGCTCTCGATGTCGAAAACCAGCGTGGCGCTCACTTGCGCGTCCAGTTGCCGCGTGCGTCCTGCACCCACCAGCCGGGCTTGGCTTTATCGATCCAACGCTGCCCGAAGGTGGCGCGTATCTCCTGCTCCCATTCCGGCTTGCCGTTGGCGCGGGCGATTTCGCGGTAGAGCGCGCCGCGGTCGGCGTTCTCGGCGACAACCAGGCCGTTCGCCGCCTGGCGCTGCGCCAGCGGCACGGCATTCGGGTCGCGCAGCTGCACCGTGCCGTCACGCGCCAGGCCGACCGCACCCGAGCCATACAAAGGCGCCAACAGGGCGTAACGGCTCTGCATCGAGTTCTGCATTTGGGCAATGGCCGGTGTGTTGATTTCCAGATTTCCCTGGACCTGCGCCTGGGTCAAGCCTGTGGCCAGCAACAGGCTGAGCAGCAGTAACTGCGACAATAAGCTTTTGACGATTCTCATTGGCTTGCCCCTTCCTTGGCGGGTGAAATCACATTGACATTGGCTTCGGGTTGCCGGACGGCATCCTTCTGCAGTTGCCATACCTCGTCGATGATCTTGTCGGCGGCTTTTTCCGCCGCCGCCGCAGGAAAATAGATGTTGATGGTAACGCAAGCGGAAAGGCTGAATGCCGCCGCCAGCGGGAGAATGATCTTCATGCGCCTTCCTTTAGAATATTGAGTCAGCGAATCTCGATTTTGCTGTTGCCGGCGATCACGGCTTGCAGCCGGGAAACCAGTTCATCCCAGTGCACGTATCGATTGTAGCCGATCACGTTGAGTGCCGGGATGCCGCCACCCTTGACGATCACATAACCCTGCGGAGCGGCTGCTATCCCTTCCATCAAACATATTTCATTGACCAGCCGGCAACTCAGGCCCAGCCGTTCGTAGCCGAAGGTCTCGAAGAAGCGCAGGAAACTGCGCTGGATGGCCGCACCGGCGCCGGCGCCGCCGAGCGAGGAGATGTTCTGCACGGCACGCTGGCTGATGCGCTTCCGGTATTCCCCCGGGCTGCTCTGGATGCGCGCCGCAAAAGCCAGCGGTCGCGTCCCGGACATTTCCAGTCCCTGGATGTCGCCGTCGATGTAGCCGCTGATGTCGCCGAAAGAGAAGGTCTCGGTGAGCATGCCCAGGTCGAGGTGGCGCGCTTCGATGTCGCTCCGCACCCGCGGCAAGCGGCCGAAGGGATCAATCACCTTGAGACTGCTGGCGGATAGATAGCCGTCAAACACCGAGATCACCAACGCGCCATCCAGCGCCAGGGTGTCATTGGCATAGCTGATTTTCGGGATGGCTGCGGACAGCAGACCTGCCATGCGCGGCAAGCCCAGTGCCTGCGTCAGCAGCGGCATGGCAATCGGATGCAGGGCGCCGCCGAGCCGCCATTGCCACTCGTCGCCGACGCGCGCGGCGTGAAAGTTCTCGAACAGCAGCTTGCCGTCGAGCAGCGGGATCTCGGCGTAGGGCAAAGAGAATTCCAGTCCATGCATGGACAGCGGCAGATCGATGGCGCCCAGCGGCAGGCGGCCAAAGCGTCCGCCTGCCGCGCGGAACTCGGCCTGCGTCGCCTGTTCGCGCCGCCAGGGGATGCGCGCGCCGACGCCATGCAACGCCAAGACCGTGCCCGCCTCCAAGACGGCGCCATCTAAAGCCAGATCGAGCCGGCTCATGCCTTCGGGATCCCAACTGGCGGCGACTCGGCCCTTGCCGCTGACTGCCAGCTTGGGTCCCGCGCGCAGGTCGAGGAAGGGCTGGACCAGTTGTGGCACAGCGACGGCAAGGTCGAGCGGTACGGTGTCAATGGTCGCCGCGACCAGCTTGCCCGAGCCGCGTTGCCATTGCAGGCTGCCGCTGGCGCTGCCGATACCATCCAGCACCAGCGTCGCCTCACTCACCGTCAGCGCTTCCGGCGTGAGTTTCCCCCCCGCCGTCAGGCGCGCCCCGCCGGCACGATACAGCGGCGCCCAGTAAGCCTCGCCAGACTCGCCACCCGGCCAGGTCAGGCTTGCCCTCCAGTTCCATGACGCATCACGCCGCTCGGCCGAGGCTACCAGGCTGGCTTCGATCTTGTCGCCGGCAAGCTTGCCATCGGCGCTGGCGAAAGCCAACTGCTGCAGTTGCAGGGAAAGCTCGATACGTTCCGCATCCACCTGGATGCGCGCGTCGAGGCGGCCGCTCGGCAGGTAAGCAGCGAGTTCCGGCAGCAGGGCCGACACAGCGGTTATGTCGGCATTCTTGAACCTCAGTTCAAGCTGTCGCAACGCATAGCGGTAGGTGAATTCCAGCGGCAACGCGGCGCCGCTTTGCGGACGCAACTCGCCATGGCGGCAATCGAGAATTGCACGAGTCATGCGCAGCTCGCCGCAGCGCAGGCGGACATGTTTGAATTCGCGGCCTGCCAGTGCCAGTTGACCGATGTCGAGTTCGGCGCCGCCTCCGGATAGGTCCGCCAGACGCAGGCCGATCCGCTGTGCCGAAAACGCTGGATGCACAAGGTCTTCCAGCGTCAGCGCAAGGCCCTGGGCGAAGGCCGGTGCGGCCGGAAAAGCCAGCAGCAGCCCGCCCGCGACGAAGGCCCGGAAATTAAGCGGGGAAAACACCCGTCGACAGATAGCGGTCGCCACGGTCGCAGACGATGGTGACGATAACGGCATTTTCGACCTCGGCAGCCACGCGCAGGGTCACAGCAAGCGCCCCGCCGGAGGAGATGCCGGCGAAGATGCCCTCCTCCTGCGCCAGGCGCCGTGTCATCTGCTCGGCATCGGTTTGGCTTACCGATTCGACCCGGTCGACGCGGCTACGGTCGAATATTTTCGGCAGGTAGGCTTCCGGCCACTTGCGGATGCCGGGGATTTGCGAACCTTCCTCGGGCTGGCAACCGACGATCTGAATGGCGGGGTTCTGTTCCTTGAGAAAACGCGAAACGCCCATGATGGTACCGGTGGTACCCATGCTGCTGACGAAGTGGGTGATGCGGCCCGCAGTGTCGCGCCAGATCTCCGGTCCGGTGCCTGCATAGTGGGAAAGCGGATTGTCCGGGTTGGCGAACTGGTCGAGCATCACACCCTGGCCTTCGCGCGCCATGCGCTCGGCGAGGTCGCGCGCCCCTTCCATGCCGGCTTGCTGCGTCGTCAGGATCAGTTCGGCGCCGTAGGCACGCATGGCCTGGCGCCGCTCGATGCTCTGGTTTTCCGGCATGATCAGCACCATGCGGTAGCCGCGCATGGCCGCGGCCATCGCCAGGGCGATGCCGGTGTTGCCGCTGGTGGCTTCAAGCAAGGTGTCGCCCGGCTTGATCTCGCCGCGCGCCTCGGCATGCAGGATCATAGCCAGCGCCGGCCTATCCTTGACCGAGCCAGCCGGATTGTTGCCCTCCAGCTTGGCCAGGATGAGGTTGTGGCGCGCATCATTCTCCGTGCCGGGAATGCGCTTGAGACGCACCAGGGGGGTGTTGCCGACAAAATTTTCGAGTGTCTGAAACATGGAATCAGACACCGCCGATCACCGCATCGACTGCCGGATTGGAGTTCTCGAAGACATCGAATTGAGCCATCAAAAACTCCGCAATCCGTCGCTGAACACGCCATGTTCGCCCACATAGACCGCATAGGCGTCCAGCCAGGCACGGTTTTCTTGCGCAAAGCGCGCGCCGCTCATCGTATCGCCTGACTCCAACAGCGTTACCAGCGCACGCGTCGGCTGGCTGACGGATACCGGCTCCAGCAGACGAACCGTATTGCCCTCGACAATCGCCTCAATCGCTTTCAGCATCTCGGCTCCTTAAACATCCCTACTATCCATTTTGCGCCGGCATCTGGGTTGTGCCAAGTGGCATCAGGTCTCAATCAGGACGATCTAGCCTGCAAATAACGGGGCTCCCGCAGGAGCGGCGTCGCCCCGGTAGTGATTATTTCTTCTCGCCCTTCTTGTCCGCCTTCTTGTCGTCGGCCTTGGGAGCGGCGGCGGCGGCACCACTCACTGTAATTTCGCTCTTCAATTTTCCCAGGGTGGCGTCGCCGATGCCCTTGACGCGCTTGATATCTTCGATGCTTTTGAAGGCGCCGTTCTTCTTGCGCTCCTCGACGATGGCCTTGGCCTTCACCGGGCCGATCCCCGGCAGCTTGTCGAGTTCGGCCTCAGTTGCAGTGTTAATGTTGATGGCGGCAAAGGCGCACTGGATGGCGACCAGCCAGGCAAACAAGACATACAGCAGTTTCTTCATGATTTCTCCTTGATTGAGTTTCAGGGCTGCAACAGACGATTGACATATTTACCCACGCCCTCTTCCACCGTGGCGAATTCGTCGCGGTAGCCGGCCGTGCGCAGGCTGGCAAGATCGGCCTGGGTAAAACTCTGGTACTTGCCCTTCAAAGCCTCGGGGAATGCCACGTATTCTATCATTCCCTGCGCGCGCAACTCGGCCAGCGACAAGGCTGTTTGGCCCTTTGCGGCGCGGCAGGCATTGACGGTCGCAACGGCGACAGCGTTGAAGGACTGCGCCCGGCCGGTGCCGAGGTTGAAGATGCCGGATTGCCGCCGTTCCAGAAAATGCAGGTTGACCTTGACCACATCCTCGATGTATACGAAATCGCGTTGTTGCTCGCCGTCGGCATAACCGTTGCAACCCTCGAACAGCTTGACGCGGCCTTCCGCCTGATACTGGTTGAAGAAATGGAATGCCACCGAGGCCATGCGCCCCTTGTGCTGCTCGCGCGGGCCATACACATTGAAGTAGCGGAAGCCGACCACCGGCGAGTTGTGGTAGGGGGTTTCCAGCAAGCGGCGCCGCACCCGCTGGTCGAACAGGAACTTGGAGTAGCCATACACGTTGAGGGGCGCTTCGAACTCGCGGGTTTCCCTGAATACGCTACCGCCGCCATATACCGAAGCCGAGGAGGCATAGAGAAAAGGCACTTCATGGTCGAGGCAGAAATCCAGCAGCGTCGCAGAATAGCGATAGTTGTTCTCCATCATGTAGCGGCCGTCGGCCTCCATGGTGTCGGAGCAGGCGCCCTGATGCAGGATGGAGGCGACGTCGCCGTCGAAATAGCCGCTTTCGACGAGCTGGATAAACTCCTGCTTGTCGACATAGTCGGCGATTTCGCAGTCGACCAGGTTCCTGAACTTGTCGGCGCGGCTCAGGTTGTCGACCGCGATGATGTTGTCGACGCCGTGCTCGTTGAGGCCCTTGACCAGATTGGCGCCGATAAAACCGGCCGCTCCCGTGACGATGGTGTACATGATTAACTCTCGCCTTTCAGTTCTTCGATGGTGACCACCGCCGTGCCGAATTTACCCACGACGATGCCGCCGGCGCGGTTGGCAAAACGCATCGCCTCGCCCAGATCGATGCCGCAGGCCAGCATCACCGCCAGGGTGGCGATCACCGTGTCGCCGGCGCCGCTGACATCATAGACTTCGCGCGCCACAGCCGCTTCGTGCTGCATGCCGGCGGCGCTGAACAAAGTCATGCCTTCCTCGGAGCGCGTCACCAGCAGTGCCTCCAGTCCGAGATCGGCGCGCAAACGCTGGACCTTTTCCGTCAGTTCGGCGTCGTTCGCCCAACGTCCGATCACCTGGCGCAGCTCGGCGCGATTCGGCGTCAGCAAGGTGGCGCCGGCGTAGCGCGCAAAGTCCTCGCCCTTCGGATCCACCAGCACCAGCTTGCCGGCGGCGCGGGCAAACTGGATCATTTCGGCGATGTGCGCCAGACCGCCCTTGCCGTAATCGGAGAGAATCACCGCGTCGCACCGCGCCAGGCGCTGTTGGTACTCGGCAAGTTTGGCGCGCAGCACTTCGTGCGCCGGCCAAGTCTCGAAGTCGATGCGCAGCAACTGTTGCTGACGGCCGATGACGCGCAGCTTGACCGTGGTGGAAAGTTTCGCGTCTTCGTGCAGGCTGGCTTCGATGCCTTCGGCTTCAAGCAGCCGCGTCAGTGTTTTTCCGGCCTCGTCGGCGCCGACCACCGACAACAACATCGCCTGGGCGCCCAGCGCAGCGGCGTTGCGCGCCACATTGGCCGCGCCGCCGGGGCGCTCCTCGACCCTCTCGACCTTGACGATGGGTACCGGCGCCTCGGGGGAAATGCGACTGACCTCGCCGAACCAGTAGCGGTCCAGCATGACGTCGCCGACAACGAGAATTCGGGCCTTGGATGTGTCTGGTGGCTGCATGTTTACCTCAAACCGGGCTTGGTATTTTGCCTATGTTCTGCCGATCGCCTGATACTCGAACCCCGCCGCCCGCAGCTGCGCCGGGTCGTACAGGTTTCGTCCATCGAAAATCACGGGGTCTTTGAGTGCGGACTTGATCGCCGCAAAATCCGGACTCTTGAATTCCTTCCACTCGGTCACGATCGCCAGTGCATCGGCGCCGGCCAGGGCATCCAGCGGGTTGGCGGCGAAACTGATGCGCGCATCGCCGTCGAAAATGCGCCGCGCTTCATGCATGGCCACCGGATCGTAGGCGCAGACGGTCGCGCCGCGCGCCAGCAGTTCGTCGATCAGCACCCGGCTGGGCGCCTCGCGCATGTCGTCGGTATTCGGCTTGAAGGCCAGGCCCCACAGGGCGAAGCGCCGCCCGGCAAGATTCTCGCCGTAGCGCTTGACGACTTTTGCCGGCAGCACGTGCTTCTGCGTTTTGTTGACGGCTTCAACGACGTGGAGCAACTGCAGGTTCTGGCCGACTTCCTCGGCGGTGCGAATCAGCGCCTGCACGTCCTTGGGAAAGCAGGAGCCGCCATAGCCGCAGCCGGAATACAGGAAGTGGTAGCCGATGCGCGGGTCGGAACCGATGCCGGAGCGCACCAGTTCAATGTCGGCGCCGAGTTTCTCGGCCAGGTTGGCCAGCTCGTTCATGAAGGAAATGCGTGTCGCCAGCATGGCGTTGGCGGCATACTTGGTCAGCTCCGCCGAGCGCACGTCCATGACGATCAGGCGCTCATGGTTGCGCTGGAACGGCGCATACAACTGGCGCATCACTTCGATGGCGCGGGCATCCGCGGCGCCGACGACAATCCGGTCGGGCCGCATGAAATCATCGACCGCGGCGCCTTCCTTGAGGAATTCCGGATTCGAGACGACGCTGAAATCGATCGCCAGCTGGCGTTCCCTGAGTTCCCCTTGTATCGTCTCGCGCACCTTGTCGGCGGTTCCCACCGGCACCGTGGACTTGTCGACCACCACCTTGTAGCCATCCATGTGCCGTCCGATGCTGCGCGCGGCCGCCAGCACGTATTGCAGATCGGCTGAGCCGTCCTCGTCGGGCGGCGTGCCGACGGCGATGAACTGGACATTGCCGTGGGTCACCGCGGCGGCGGCATCGGTGGTGAAGCGCAGCCGCCCGACACCGCGGTTCCTCGCCACCATGGCTTCCAGTCCGGGTTCGTAGATCGGAATCCCACCGTCATTGAGCAGACGGATCTTCTCGGCATTTACATCGAGACAGAGCACGTCGTTGCCCAGTTCGGCGAGGCAGGCGCCGCTGACCAGGCCGACATAGCCGGTACCGATGACGGTTATTTTCATAGGGATATTTTCAGGATCAGGGGGTCAAGTCGAATTCTTCGGTCCGCCTGGGCGGGTAGGTTTCCCAGCCGCCGCAGCCGGGACAGCGCCAGTAAAACTGGCGCGCCTTGAAGCCGCAGTTGTCGCAGCAATAACGCGCCACGCGGCGGGTGTGGTTGTGCACCAGGTTCTTGATGAGCTCCAGATCGGCGCGGCGCTCCGGCGGCGCCACCAGGATTTGCGCTTCGAGCAGCTTGTCGAGGCCGAGCAGCGT
>CAYHXK010000049.1:0-11958 GCA_964360125.1 uncultured Sterolibacterium sp. | reverse complement strand
ATCGCTTCCTGCGACGTGGCGGCGGCGATGATGGAAGAGCCCGGCGGCACGGCACTGGTGGAGGAATCGATTGCCGAAGCGCTCGACTTCCGCCGCGCCATGCGCAAGGTGGATGAGGAATGGGGCGCCGACTGGTGGTTCAAGGTATGGGGACCGGAAAATCTCGCCGAGGAAGGCATCGGCGACCGCGACGACTGGATGCTGCGCAGCGGCGAGCGCTGGCACGGTTTCGGCAAGCTGGCCAAGGGCTTCAACATGCTCGACCCGATCAAGGCCACGGTGATCACCCCCGGCCTCGACGTCGATGGCGATTTTTCCGACGCCTTCGGCATCCCGGCGGCGATCGTCACCAAGTATCTCGCCGAGCATGGCGTGATCGTCGAGAAGACCAGCCTCTACTCGTTTTTTATCATGTTCACCATCGGCATCACCAAGGGCCGCTGGAACACCATGGTGACGGAGCTGCAGCAGTTCAAGGACGACTACGACAAGAACGCGCCGCTGTGGCGCGTCCTGCCCGAGTTCGTCGCCAAGCATCCGCGCTACGAAAAAATCGGCCTGCGCGATTTATGCGAGCAGATCCACGGCATCTACAAGAAGAACGACATCGCGCGCCTGACCACGGAGATGTACTTGTCGAACATGGAGCCGGCGATGCGGCCGGCCGATGCCTTTGCCAGGATGGCGCACCGCGAGATCGACCGGGTGTCGATCGACGAACTGGAGGGCCGCGTCACCGCCGTGCTGCTGACGCCCTATCCGCCGGGCATTCCGCTGCTGATCCCGGGCGAGCGCTTCAACAAGACCATCGTCCGCTACCTGAAATTCGCCCGCGACTTCAACGAGATGTTTCCCGGCTTCGAGACCGACATCCATGGTCTGGTGAAGGATGAAAATAGCGACAAGGCACGCTACTATGTGGATTGCGTGGTTCGCAAATAAGGGCTGACCCGGATTCGCCTTCATGTCGTTCGACATGTCTATTCCCAAGAAAGTAGTTACCCTGCCGGCGTATTAACCAAGTACTGGCAAGTTATTTTTGCTCGTCTATACTGAATGGGTCGGCCAGCACTATGACTTGGGGAGAGGCTTATGCGGGTTCATTGCGGACTGAAGTTGCTGTCGGTTCTTCTGGTGCTGGCGGGTTTCAGTGCGGGAAGCCTGGCGGCAGGGGATGAAGTGGCGCAGGCGCGCGACTTGATGCAGCGGGGCAAACCCGGGGAAGCGTACAGCCTGCTCGAAAAACTCGAATTCGAACGCGCCGGGGACGTCGATTTCGATTACCTGCTGGGCATCGCCGCGCTGGATAGCGGCAAGCCCGACAAGGCCACGCTGGCTTTCGAGCGGATTCTGGCCGTCAATCCGAATTCCGCCGGAACGCGCATGGATATGGCGCGCGCCTATTTCGCCCTGGGCGATTACAGCCGGTCGCGCCAAGAGTTGCAGCATTTGTCGGGACTCAACCCCCCGCCGGCGGCGAAGCTGGCGATTGAGAAGTATCTTGCCGCAATCGAGGAAAAGGAAAAGGCCAAGCAGACGGCCGTCAGCGGATATCTGGAAGGCGTCGCCGGCAACGACAACAACATCACCTCGGTGGTCGGAGACTTTACCAACGCGGTGCTTGCCACCTACAACCTGCCAGGGTTCCAGCCGACGGGGAGCGCCATCAAACGCAGTTCCGGCATACTCGGCGCCGCCGGCGGCGTGGAAGTGAATCACCGCGTCGACGATGCGCTGACGTATTTTGCCGGCGCCGATGCCCGCTATCGCAGGGTGCGGTCGGCGGAAAACTATAGCAGCGAGCAAATCGACGGCCGTGCCGGCATCAGTTATACGCGGGCGGCCGAGGCTTTCCGCGGCGGGGTTTCCCTGCAGGAATTCAGGCAGCGCACCGACACCCCGGACCAAAGCGCCAACCGCAGTTCCGTGGCCCTGAACGGCGAGTGGCGACATACTTACAGCCCCGCCGATCAGACGGGTGTGGTGGTGGTGCTGAGCCGCCAGCGCTTTCCCGATATCCCGGGGAACGACGTTGACTCGCGGTTGATCGGCATCAGTTGGCTGCACATCTTCGATGGCGAACGCAAACCGCTGCTGTCCGCCACCCTGATCGGCGGGCAGGACGATGCCAGGAACAAGTTGTTGAACGGGGCTGACAACAGCAAGCGCTTCCGGGGGCTGCGTCTCGTCGGGCAGGTTTCCCTTGGCGAGGATCTCGATCTGTTTGCGGGGCTGGGTTACATGCGGCGCAATGATCGATCGATGAACGCACGTTCCCCGTTGATCGACTATGGCGCCGACCGGATGACCGATGCCAGCCTGGGCCTTAACTGGCGGCCAGCCAAGGATTGGACGGTGCGGCCGCAAGTTTCATATTCGCAAAATACTTCCAATGTGGCTGTCAGCGAATACCAGCGCACCGAAGCCAATATTACCCTGCGGTACGATTTCCACTAATCGGCGGAGATAGTCATGCTCACAGCACATCATTTCATTCGCCCTAAGATCACAGGCTTGATCCTGCTTGCGATCTATTCCATTTTCGCCGAGGCGGGGGTGGCTGGGCGATTCCAGTTCGTCTCCGGCGATGTCAAGGTGGTGGCGCTGGATGGCAAGGAGCGAATAGCGCTTAAAGGTCAGGAAGTCAACGAAGGCGAAACGGTCGTGACCCCGCAAGAGGCTACCGCCCAGCTGAAAATGATCGATGGCGGGCTGATTGCGGTGCGGCCCGGGACCCAGTTCAAGTTGACGACTTATGTCTTCAACGGCGTCGAGGACGGCAAGGAAAATGTATTGCTGTCTTTGGCGCGCGGTGGTTTTCGCACCATTACCGGCCTGGTGGGGAAAACCAATAAACAGCTATACAAGGTGGTCACGCCGACCGCCACCGTGGGCATACGCGGCACCGACCATGAACCGGTCGTGGTGCTGCCGCCCTTGCCAGGCATGCCGACGCCCACCGCCCCGCCGGGAACTTACGACAAGGTCAATGTCGGCATCACCAGCCTGACCACTGAAGTGGGCACGGCCCTGATCTTGCGCAATCAGGTCGGCTACGCTGCCGCGCCGAACCTGTTGCCGGTGATCCTGCCCAAGTTGCCGGATATCTACCTGCAGGCTACCCCCGCCCCACGGGCCGGCAAACAGGAACAGAAATCCGACAAGCAGCAAGCCGCCGCCAGCCAGGAGCCGGGCAAGCAGGAATCCGCCGAGAAGGACGCGGCTGCGACGGGATCCAGCGATGCGGTGCGCACCCAGGCGAGCGGAGATACAGCACTGCTCGCCTCCGCTCCCCTGGTAACCGCTGCGACCGTGGCGCCGCCGCCGGCGATTCCCTTGACCGCGACGGATGCCAGCGGCAACACCCTGAATACTTCCAACCAGGCCTTGACGTCCGGGACGGACACGACGCCACCCCCACCTCCACCCCCACCTCCACCTCCACCTCCACCCGAAGTGCGTACCTATACGCCCGGTCCTGCCGTGCTGGTGGTTTACCCGGAAACGCCGACCATCGATGCGGCGACGCTGAGCAGCGTCAATACCGGCTTGGCCGCGGCGCAGACTGCGCTGTCTTCCGCGCAGACCCTGCTGGCCAGCGGCAACAGCGCGGCTTCGGCGGCGCAGACGGCGCTTGTCGCGGCCAAGTCGGCGGTCGATGGCGGCCAGCAGGCATATGACATGGCAATCGCAGCGGGAGTGCCATCGTCCGACCCGATCCTCGTGAGCGCCTTGAGCGCCATCAATTCCGGCCGGCAGGCGCTGACTGACGGGCTCAATGCCTACGATGGCAGCGGCACGGGAACGGCGGGGACGAGCGGTGCAACAGTAGTGATGTCCTTGACGGACAAGGCCATCCAAGCCGGCAGCCGCCTGGTTACAAGTGTCCAGGCATGGCTGGCCGCCAACACTGCCACCACGCGTCAGGATATCGACTTCGGCCGCCAGTCCCTCAACTATCTGGTCACGCAGGTCAACTCGTCCGGCTCCAGCGCCGCCAACAGCGCTGCAACCGCTGCGCAACATGCGCTAAACGCCGCATTGACGGCCCAATCGGCCGCCACTGCGGCGGCCGCGAGCCTGGCGTTGGTTCCCGTTACCACCTCCAATTATGCGGCCTTGAAAGCCGCTTCCGAGGTCGCCACGGGGGCGGCCAATGCTGCGCGCGCTGCCGCGGATGCGGCGGTGGCGGCCGCCACCGCGAGCCTTGCCGCCTACTCCAATGGACAGCAGCTGTTTAGCGCTGTCTCGCCTGGCTATTACGGATACCAGCCATACCCCACCTGGAGGGAGCTGCTGGGCGACAATGTGATCGTCAGCCGTGACGCGACCGGTCAACTGATCGGCGCCGAGGCGAGTTGGGGAATCATTGGGTCTTCTATTTATAGCGGTCGAGACAAGATTTCCCAGACCGGCAGCAGCTTAGCCGATTACGGCCAAAGCACCGCAACCGGGCTTGCCTGGGGACGCTGGCAGGGCGGCCAGGTAACCGCGGAAAACCAGTATTCCGACAAGGATGCGAGTGGCAAGTGGGGGCTCGGCAGCTACGATCCGGCCACAGGCCAGTTCGTGATCGGCGCTACCTACAAGAACACTACCGAACTCGGCAAGGCGAGCTTGCACTGGATTACCGGTACCGAAGCACATCCCTTCTATCTGTCGCAGATCCTGACAGGCACCGCGACCTATGGCGTTGTTGGCGGCACCAAACCGAGCGACAGCCTGGGTAATGTCGGCACCCTCAACAGCGCAAAGCTCGACGCCAACTTTACCAACCAAACCGTCAATGCGGGCGTGGACTTTACTGTGGCCAACGACCACTGGGTGCTGCAGGGCAACGGGCTGCCCTTGTACGACAGGAATTTCTATGGCTATAGCTGCATCGGCTGCACGGCAGGAGTTGAAATTCTCAGCACTTTTACCAGGAACGGGGCGCCTGTCCAGACTTCGGCCAGCGGCTTTACGCCACATGCCAACCTGGTGGGCAGCCTGCTGGGGATCGGGCTGAACAGCGCCGCCATGATGTACTCGGTGGACGACTGGGGATCCAGTTCCAGGGTGGACAGCATCACCGGACAGTCCTTTACCGTGCTGGATAAAAACGTAATCCAGGGCGTCGTCGGCTTCTCCGGTCCGGCACAGAACTTGGCCACGCCTTATCGGGTGGTGGGCATAGAGGATGGTTTTGCCGGCGTCTTCAGTGACTATGCTTACGATTACTTCACGATGCCGGGAACGGCCGGCACCAGCCCGCCGGGCAGCATCGGCAGCGGTTTTGCGCCCGCTGGCCGGGTGCTGGATAGCGTTGCCGGACTGACCGAGTTTGTCGGCGATGCATGGGACTACAAGCCGCTAAATTCAGCCGCAACTCCGCAAGCGATGTATACATCCGCCACCATAAAAATCGGCACCGCCCTCAACAAGGACGTCGGCTCGACCATGGTGGACAGCACCACCACCATCAACTGGGGGCGCTGGGAAAATGGCCTCATCGACATTTACAGCCGGGATGGCCTGACCAAGCTGGGCACTCTCGACAACACCAACCGCAGCACTCATTGGGTAACCTCCTCGACGTTCAGCGACAGGTTTGTGGCGCTTCCCCTGACCGGCAGCGCGACCTATACGCTGGCGGGCAATACCAATCCCACCGACTTCAAGGGGAACCTGGGAACGCTCGGTTCCGCCAAGCTGGATGCGGACTTTGGCAAGATGCTGGTGAATGCATCGGTCGCCGTCAGCTTCAATGCGTCGAGCAATACCAGCAGCTGGAATATGAGCGCCGGCAATGTCCCGATAGGCAAGGGAGGGCGCTTTGATTCCTTAAGCTCCACGGTTACATGCACCGGAAACTCCTGCGACGCCCAGAGTTACGGGGCGGTAAGCGGCGCGTTTATTGGCAATGGGGCGCCCGGCGCGATACTCGCCTATCGGATGGCCACCGGCGCCACGGCGCCGGCAACCAGCACCACGCCCGGCATGTTTACAGCGACCAATGGAGTGATCGGCCTGGCAGTGTTCAAGAAATAAGCCTGGATCCGGAAAGCAGCGCATGATTGGCGGCCGGCGGGCCGCCAATTTTGTTGCAAGAGGCACAGTGCATCGGCAAGGTCGAGGCCCACAGTGCAACGTCCGCGGCGGTTGATCCGAATTAGATGCGCTCGTAAGTGACAAATGCATAATCGAAACCCGCCTCCGCATGCTGGAGTTCGCGCAAGGTTTCGCGCCATTGGGTCGGATCGACTGCCGGGAAATACGCATCGCCGGCGAAATCCCGGTCGATCTCCGTGAGTTGCAGGCGGTCGGCGATGGGCAGTGCCTGGGCGTAGATTTCGGCGCCGCCGATGACGAATGCCTCTGCCGCGCCGGCGCTCGCCGCCAGTGCGACTGAGGCTTCGAGCGAGCCAGCCACGCGAATGCCGGGAGCGGCAAAGTCGGCTGAGCGGCTGATGACGATATTGGTCCTGCCCGGCAACGGCCGGCCCAGCGAATCCCAAGTCTTGCGTCCCATGATGATGGGGTGCCCCAAGGTGAGCGATTTGAAGCGCTTGAGATCCTCGGGGAGACGCCACGGCAGCGCATTGCCCGCACCGATCACGCGGTTCCTGGCCACGGCGGCGATCAAGGTGATGCGGGGCGTGTCATTCGTCGAGGCGGAGGGCATTGCGGTATCCGATGGAATCGCGGCACTTTCTTAGGGCAGCGCATTATAAAGCCAAGCCAACATGACCGGATTTGCGTGGCTTCCCGGCCCAGCAGCCGACTCATTGAATAAACGCATGGTAGCGGTGTTTTTCAGGATATTTCCAGGATAAACATGGGGTAAATCCGGGTCTGCTCGTTATTTATGCATATTCCAGAGAGGCTATGATTGGTTCAATGCAGGCAGAGTGCCCGCGCCATTGTCACGCCTTGAGGCAACTTCATGTCCGATCGCTCATACGGCATCGAAACCCTTTGCCTGCATGCCGGCCAGCAACCCGATGCGGCGACCGGGGCGCGCGCCCTGCCGATCTACCAGACCACTTCTTTCATTTTCGACTCGGCCGAACATGCGGCCAGCCTGTTCAATCTGCAAACTTTCGGCAATGTTTATTCGCGCCTCTCGAATCCGACCGTGGCGGCGCTGGAGGAGCGCGTTGCCGCGCTGGAGGGCGGCCGCGCCGGGTTGGCCGTGGCCTCCGGGATGGCTGCGCAGATGGTGGCGTTGTTGACGCTGTGCGAGGCCGGCGACGGCATTGTCGCGGCGCGCACGCTGTACGGCGGCAGTTACTCGCAGCTGGATGTTTCCCTGCGCAAACTGGGAATTAATACGCTGTTCGTCGATTCCGACGACCCGGAAAACTTTCGCCGGGCGCTTGCCTCGTCCCCGAACGTCAAGTGCCTGTTCGCCGAGAGCGTGGCCAATCCGCGCCTGAACGTACTCGACATCGCGGCGGTGGCGAAGATCGCCCACGAATACGGGGTTCCGCTGATGGTCGATAATACCCTGGCATCGCCTTATCTGTGCCGCCCGATCGAATACGGCGCGGATATCGTGGTGCATTCGGCGACCAAGTTTCTCGGCGGTCATGGCACCACCATGGGCGGCGTGATCGTCGAGTCCGGCCGGTTTCCCTGGGACAATGGCAATTTCCCCGGCATGACGGAGCCGTCGCGCGGCTATCACGGCGTGAAATATTTCGAGACCTTCGGCGATTTCGGCTTCACCATGAAAGCGCGCATGGAAACCTTGCGCACCTTCGGCCCGGCATTGTCCCCTTTCAACGCCTGGCAACTGCTGCAGGGCGTCGAGACGCTGCCGTTGCGCATGGAACGTCACTGCGAGAATGCGCTGGCGGTGGCGCAGCATCTGGCAGACCATCCCGCGGTCGCCTGGGTCAATTATCCCGGTCTGGCGAGCAGTGCCTACCGGGCTCTGGCACAGCGCTACCTGCCGCGGGGGTCGAGTGCGATCCTCTGCTTCGGCATCAAGGGCGATGCGGGCGGTAAAAGCGGCGGCGGCCGGGCGGCCGGCGAGAAATTCATCGACGCCGTACAATTCCTTTCGCATTTGGCCAACATCGGCGATGTCCGCAGCCTGGTGATCCATCCGGCCTCGACCACCCATCGCCAGTTGAACGAGCAGGAACAGAGCGCCGCCGGTGTGACGCCCGACCTGATCCGGCTTTCGGTCGGCATCGAATCGCTGGTCGATATCCTCTGGGACATCGACCAGGCGCTGGAGAAGTGTACCGGCGCCGGGAGCACCACCCGACAGGGCGATCATTGACCATGGCGACCATGGATTTCACGGACTTCAGCTGGCGTTACGCGATCATCTGCTCCTTGGCCGTGGCTGCGGTATATATGCTGGTGTTGCTGCTGCGCCTGATCCGGATCAAGCAGCGTCAGCGTGCGGCAAGCGGCGTAGCGGAAGTTGATGGGAATTATATTTTCAGGCCGGATCCAATGACTTCCAGCCTCCTGGTAAATGCGGGCAGAGCCCCGCAACCGGAAGCCGCGCCTGAGCCGCAAGAGCAGTATCCGGCCCATTTCGGCGAGCAGCTGTATCGCTCCGGCGTAGAGGCGGAGTTGCAGCAATTGCGCAACGAGGTCACCGTGCTCAAGGAAACCATCGCGCAATTGCAGGCGGCGCGTCGGGTGTCGCCGCAATACAACGAGGCGATGCATCTGGCACAGAGAGGCATGGATGAGCAGGGCATCGCGAATCAATGCGGCATATCCATTGGTGAGGCCGAGCTGGTGCTGGCCCTGAGCCGCAACAAGCAGGAGTACGAGGATAATGATGGAAAAAACAACGGAAGAGACTAAGCCCGATCTGCCGCCCGATGACGAGGAACTGAAGAAGCGCCTGATCAGGCGGATTGTTGTCGCCGGCGTGCTGGTCGTCGCATTGCTCGGTGGATTGGCGATGCTGGATACCCTCAATGCGCCGCCGCCCAAACCCGCGGAAGAGGCGCCAGTGGCGGCGGTAGCGGAAGCAAAGCCGGCAGAAGCCAAGCCGGAGGAAAAACCGCTGGAGCAAGCCGCCAGCGAGGAAACCAAAAAGCCGGAGGAAGTTCCCGCCGAACCCGAGAGGACCAGTTCCCCCTCGGCGCCTGTCAAGGCAGAACGCCAAGGTCGCGGCGAGCGTCCGGAGCGGCCGGAGCGTTCGCTAACCAAGCCGGCCGAAGCTCGCCCGGCGCTGCTCAAGCCAAGCGAGCCGGCGGCTGCGCTGGCACTGGCCCGCCCGCAACATGCGCCTCCCTCGCGACCCTTGACGCATCCTCCAGCGGGATCTTTTTTTCTGCAACTGGGGGTATTCAATACCACCGCAAATGCCGAAGAACTACGCGCCAAGCTGGAGCTTAACGGCATCCCGTCGCAGATCGAAGCGCGCGTCCAGGTGGGTCCCTTCAAGACCCGCCAGGAAACCGAACAGATGCGCGACAAATTGAAGAAGCTTGGCATGGAGCCGGGCATGGTGGTGGCGGTTAAAAAATAGCCATGCTCAAGCATAAATATCAAACAGCCAACCTGGTGAAATCATCATGAAAATCGACAGCCCCAGATTCGGCGCCCTGACCGTCGAAGCCGGCAAGATCATCGAATTCCCCGAGGGCCTGGCCGGCTTCGAAACGTGCCGCCGTTTTTCCTTGTTCCATCCCGAAAAAACCGAGCCGAAGTACTTCATTCTGCAATCGCTGGATAATCCCGAGCTCGCCTTCCAACTGGTCGATCCGGCCCAACTCGGCTTCAGCTACGAGATTGCCTTGACCGACGCGGAGTCGGCGTTGCTCGCGCTGGTTGATCCGAGCGATGCGGTGGTGATGGTGATCGTGTGGAAGGACGAGACGGATAAAGCCGGAACGCCGCTACGCGCCAACCTGAAAGCCCCGTTGATCATCAATATCCGGGAACGCCGCGGCTTGCAGCATATCTTCACGCAATTGAACTTCCCCATAACAGGCAGCTAGTCACGCCAGATCAGGCAGCGGTTCTTGCCGAGGCGCTTGGCGGCGTACATGGCGGCATCGGCATGGCGTATCAACGTATCGGCATCATCGCCATGATCGGGGTAGAGCGCGATGCCCAGAGTGGCGCCGACTTCGCATAGTTGCTTGTCGATTCTGATCGGGTTGGACAGCGCGGCGATGGTTTTCTCCGCGACGGACAAGGCTGCCTGCGGACCGTGGACTTCTTGCAATACCAGGACAAACTCGTCGCCGCCGACGCGCGCCACCGTGTCGCTTTCGCGGATGCTGCTTTGCAGCCGTTGTGCGATGATTTTCAGGACGAAATCCCCGGCATCGTGGCCCAGGGAGTCGTTGATCGGCTTGAAATTGTCCAGATCGAGGAAAAACAGGGCAAAAGAGGTGTTGCGCCGGCGTGCCGCGGTGATCGCGCCCTCCAGGCGATCGAAGAGCAGGGTGCGGTTGGATAGCCCCGTCAGCGCATCGTGCAGCGCCAGATGCTGGACGATCTGCTCGGTGCTCTTGCGGGCGGTGATGTCGGCCATGACCACCAGTAGTTGCTTGCCAATGTCGCCGCTGATGGTTGACACGGCAATTTCCACCTCGCGCCTCAGGCCGTCCTTGGTAACTATGCTTATGTCGTATCGATTGTCGAATACCTCGCCTCTCAGGCGCCGCTGATGGTTGTGCAGCACGCGCTCGCGGTCATCGGGGTGAGTGATCAGGTTGAAATGCGCCAGTTCCTTGAGCTCGTCGATGCTGTAGCCGGTGATCTGGGCAGCGGCCGGGTTGGCGAAGACGATCTTGCCCTGACCCAGGATAAACAGGCCGATCCCGGCAACGGATTGGGCGTCGAGCATCGCCTGGTAAAGGGCATGCTGCCGGAGAAGTTGCGCATCCCGTTCGGCCAAGGCATCTTCCGCCTGTTTGCGCCGGGTAATGTCGATGCAGTGGGTCACCAGTCCGATGCAACGACCGTCATGGTCGTTGAGGGGTGCCGCGGAGCGATGGACATAAATCCGCTCCCCGGTTTTTTTGCAGCGCCAGACGTCGTCCTCCGAAGGTTGCGCGGAACGCAGTTGCTCTACCAGGCTGCGGGTATATTCATCGCGCTCGGCCCCGCTGGGATAGAGCATGGAGACATGGTGCCCGAGCACTTCGGCCGAAGGATATCCGTAGAGCTGCTCGGCGCCGCGATTCCAGAAGATAATGACGCCTTCGAGATTCACGCAGACGATCGACTCGACAATTGCATCGAGAATGTAGTCGAGAGCAAGTGGTGGCTCGGCCGGTTGTGCAGGGGACGCCATCGGATCATTATGCCCGCGTCCAAGAAAGTTCGCCAATACCGCCAGACTCGACTACGCACTGGGGCACAAGTAACATAGTCGACTTCCCAGACTGGAGATCAATTCATGAGCCGCATGATCATCGCCACACCGAATGCCCCATCCGCCATCGGCACTTATTCGCAAGCCGTGCAGGTCGGTAAGACCATCTATATGTCCGGCCAAGTCGGTTTCGATCCGACCACCATGCAGTTGGCGGAAGGCATCGACGCCCAGATCGTGCGCGTCTTCGAGAACCTCAAGGCGGTGGCCGAAGCCGCCGGCGCCACGCTCGACGATGCCGTCAAGTTCAACATCTACCTCACCGACCTGGCGAACTTCGCCAAGGTGAATGAGATCATGGCGCGCTATGTCGAAGAGCCCTATCCGGCGCGCGCCGCGGTCGGCGTCAAGGAATTGCCGCGCGGCGCCTTGGTCGAGGCGGACGCCATCCTTTACCTGGGCTGATTCCATTTCAAATCAACCGTGACTTTGCCCCTCAAGGGACTTACTGCGTGGCGTCGTCTTCGCCTTGCCGTGCAAATCGCACTGTCCCACAGGGATTTCCTTCGGTCATCTGCGGCTCGCTTTCGCGTCACACTTGATTTGGAAATGGAATGAGGCGTGACCATGGCGACTGAAGGCGCGAGCGGCTTCGCCGGCATCTCCAAGCC
>CAYHXK010000048.1:0-12023 GCA_964360125.1 uncultured Sterolibacterium sp. | reverse complement strand
AACGGCTCGTTCTGCATCAGCGCCGAGCCGGCCATGACGTTGCAGATTTTCTTCGCCGGGCAGCCCATGTTGATGTCGATCAACTGCGCCCCCTCGCCGACGTTGTACTTCGCCGCCTCGGCCATCATGCGCGGATCCGCGCCGGCGATCTGCACCGAGATCGGATCGACTTCGCCATCATGATTGGCGCGGCGGCGCGTCTTGGCGCTGCCGTAGAGCAGCGAATTGGACGTGACCATCTCGGAGACCGCCAGGCCCGCGCCGAGTTGCTTGCAGAGCTGGCGGAACGGCCGGTCCGTCACCCCGGCCATGGGTGCGACGAACAGATTGTTGCGGAGTCGAAATCCGAGGAAGTTCATGACCGGGTAGCGATACGGGGAAGGCGCGAATTCTACTCCAGTCCGTCTAAAAATGTGCAGGGAGGATGTTGTCGGCTTTCTGTTTCATAAGTGCAACTTGCGTCTCGCGTCGAAACTGGTGCTTGAGAAGTTTCGTCATCCACCGCGACGTCGCCGGGATCGAAAGGACTCACGCGCTCCAGTCACGCCTCGTTGAAACCAAAATCGGGAAAGTCTAGTCGTGAGTGATGACTCTTTCCATGGCCATGATCTCGGGCCCCGGATGGAGCGTCCGTTCGGCAAAGCCCAGCCTCGAGTAAAGGGCGATGGCGGGCGAGTTGTCGCGGTAGACACCCAGGGTCACCAACTCAACCTCAGGATAGGAGGTAGCCTGGGCCAGTAATAGTCGGCACATTGAGGCGCCGAGGCCAAGCCCGCGCCGGTGGGGGGCGATGATGATTCTGGATAGGCGAAGAACGGAACGTTGTTGTCTGACCAGTTGGCCAAAGCCAAGCATGCCGGACGCGGCATCGACCATGGCATAGCTGGAGGCGTTCTCGCTTGCGAGCAACTCCGGCAGCTCAGCCGGCAAAAATGGATAGCGCATCTGCGGACCCGCCCAGCGGGCGCAAGCGGTGGCATCGGGGATCCACGACGCGATGGCTGCATAGTCAGAGGGAATCGGCGAGCGTAGAAACGGACTCATGTGGAATCAGGCAAGTCAGTCTGACCCGATCGACTAAGCAGCCAAGCCGTCATCGGCCACACTGGGGGAATCAATATCTTCATGCCACGGATAGTCCATCTGGCGCGCAGTCCGAAGCGCAAGTTCGCGGTTAATCAAACGCTCCACCAGATGCAGGCACATATCGATGCCGGCTGAAATCCCTCCCGAGGTAACCACGGCGCCTGCATCAATCCAGCGGCAGCCCTCCACAACAGTGACGGTGGGAAACATCGCCTGCATCTCCGCGATGTCCTCCCAGTGCGTGGTGGCGCACCTGCCGTCGAGGAGGCCGGCCTGGGCCAAGAGGAAGGATCCGGTGCAGACGGATGCCGTCACTTTGGTGTTGCGGGATACCTTGGCAATCCAGCGGGAGACTTCGGGAATTTCAAGCTCGGTGCTGACGACGCCGCCCGGGATCACCAGCAGATTGATGTCGGGATGGCCATGGATGGTGTAGTCGGGCAGCACCGCCAGGCCGGCGCGCGCCCGCACTGCGCCGCCGGCGCGCGCGACGGTGAAGACTTTGAAGGGTTCAGGCGAGGTCGGGTGGCTGCGCTTGAACACGCGCGCAGCGGTCGTGAATACCTCGTAAGGACCGGCGAAATCCAGTACTTCGACGCCGTTGAAAGCAAAGATGCCAACTGAAACGCTCATCAAGACTCCCGAAGCTTAATCCCCAGACCCACCGGTCAGTGTTATTGAAAATCGCAGAACGTGCCGATGGGCGATAACCGACGTTTTCATTAAGGGGGCGCCTGGTAAGACCATCGGCATATGCGCATGATAGTACGGTCTGATGTCTTTGGGGTATTGCGCAGCCTTGGTGCGAGGCCCTGCTTGCGGCCAAACCCCAGGCCATCCGGTTCTGGCTGGAAGTGTCCATTTGAATATTAACCAGATGGCCGGAGTGGCGTGGCGATCGTCTCAGTGCGTGCAGGTCACCTTGCTGAGATGGGGCGGGCTGTCGGGATCGAGCCCGCGTGCGCGCGCCAGCGCCTCCACCGCGGGATAGAAGCTCTGTACAGCGGCGATCGGGTCCAGGTCCTCGTGGCCGGTGACCGCCAGCGGCAACTCGGCGCCGGGGGTGCCGAGCGGCGCGGCCAGCAGCACGCGGGCGCCACGCTGGCGCATCTCCTCGGCCAGTGCCAGCAGGCCGGCTTGGGCCGGGCCGCGCGTGGCGAAGATCAACAGCGGGTAACCCTGCGCGACGAGCGCCATCGGACCATGCTTGACCTCGGCGCCCGAGAATGCCTCGGCCTGGATGCCGCAGACCTCCTTGAACTTCAGCGCCGCCTCCATCGCGATCGGCAGGCTGAATGCGCGGCCGATCACGAACAGCCGGTCGGAGTTAGTCAGGGCGCTCACCAGCGGCTGCCAGTCGAGCCAGGCGGCGCGTTCCAGCACCTCGGGCAGTTGGTCGAGGGCGCGCAGCAGTGCGTCGTCGTCCTGCCAGTGCGCGACGATGCGCGCGCCGGCCAGCAGTTGGGCGATGTAGCTCTTGGTCGCGGCGACGCTGGTTTCCGTCCCGGCGTGCAGCGGCAGTACCCACTGCGCCGCTTCGGACAGCGGCGAGGCGATGTCGTTGACGATGGCCACCGTGCGCCCGCCGCCCGCGCCGATGAAGCGCTGCGGCGCCACCAGGTCCGGGCTTTGCCCGGATTGCGAGAAAGCCAGTGACAGCAGGCCCTCGCAGTGCAGGCGCGAGGAGTAGAGCGTGACCAGCGACATCGGCAGCGAGGTGACCAGTCGTCCGAGCCGTGCCATTACCAGGTAGGCCAGGTAGTGCGCCGCGTGGTCCGAACTGCCGCGCGCCACCGTCAGCACCGCGCTCGGCGGCGCGGCGCGCAGCGTGGCGCCGAGCGCTGCCAGCGTCTCCCGGTCGGCCGCCAGCGCCCGCGCCACCACGACCGGCGCCTCGCGGGCCTCACTCAGCATGCGCGAGCTCAATCTCTTCTCCTTCGATGATGACACGTTGCAGTTGCAGGGCACGGTCCAGCACGACTACATCGGTCCAGGCGCCGGGCACGAGGCGGCCTCGGTCGTGCAGGCCGAGAAAATCCGCCGCATAGGTGGCGGTGCGGTGCGAGGCCTCCTCGATTGCCAGCCCCAGGCCGACCAGATTGCGCAGCGCCTGATCCATTGTCAGGGTGCTGCCGGCCAGCGTGCCGTCGGCCAGCCGCACGCCGCCCAGGCACTTCTGCACGCGGTGACGGCCCAGCAGGTAGTCGCCGTCCGGCATGCCGGTGGCGGCGGTGGAATCGGTCACGCAATACAAGTGGGGAATCGCGCGCAGTGCCACCTTGATGGCGCCCGGATGCACGTGCAGCAGATCGGGAATCAGTTCCGCATACTGGGCATGCGCCAGTGCCGCGCCGACCATGCCCGGTGCGCGGTGATGCAAGCCGCTCATCGCGTTGAACAGGTGGGTGAAGCCAGTCGCACCCTGCTCGAGCGCGGCGACGCCATCCTCATAAGTGCCGAGGGTGTGGCCGATCTGCACGCGAATGCCGACGGCGCTCAGTTGTTTGACGAGATCCAGGTGGCCGGTGATTTCGGGTGCGACCGTGATCAGGCGCAGTGACGCGTAGCTTGCGAGCCGCATCACTTCTGCCAGCGTGGCAACGCGCGCATAGTCCGGTTGCGCGCCGAGCTTGCCGGAATTGATGTAGGGACCTTCCAGGTGCACGCCGAGCACGCGCGCCGCGCCGGGACGGCGTCGCGCGCAAGCCGCGCCGATGGCCTTGAGCGCGGTGTCGATTTCCTGCGGCGGCGCCGTCATCGTCGTCGCCAGCAGGCTGGTCGTGCCATGCCTGGCGTGCATGCTCGATATCACGTGAGGCGCGTCGCCACCCTCCATGATGTCCCTGCCGCCGCCGCCATGCACATGCAGGTCGATGAAGCCGGGGATGATGTAAGCGTCGCCGTTGCCGGATGGATCGACCGAGTCGCCGCGGATGTCGTTGATGCGATCGCTGAAACTGATTACGCCGTGGACCCAGCCGCCCGGTGTCAGGATGTTGCCTTGCATTGCATCGCTCATAGTCCGACTCCGCTACAAATACAAAATGGCTAATTGACTGCCCCATCACCTACTAATCCGGATGGGCTGGTCAGCACCTCCAGGATTGCGGCGGTTTCGGCATCCGGCGTGCCATCGAAAAGCGCCGGGCGATAACGCATTTGAAATACCGCAATCACTTTCCGGGTCGCCTCGTCCAGCTCGGTCGTCTGCGGCACCTCGTAGCCCTGTTGCGCAAGCTTCTGCCGGAACCAGGCCAGATCCGGCAGTTGGGTATCGAACTGCGTCTTCAGCGACGCCACCCGGCTGGCGTCGGGCCAGATGCCCAGTCCCTCGCTGGCCAAGCGCTGCCAGGGAAAGCGCGGTCCCGGATCGATTTTTCGCTGTGGGGCAATGTCGCTGTGCCCGAGAATGTTTTCCGGTTTGATTTCATGGCGGGCAACAATCTGCTTCATTAGCCGGATCAGGCTGGATAACTGTTTTTCCGGATAGTCGTACCAGGTCCTGCCCTCGGGAGTGTCTTTGAGTCCCGAATTGACGATTTCAATCCCGATGGAACTATAGTTGAGCTGATTCTGCCCTTTCCATGAACTTGCTCCTGCGTGGTAAGCGCGGCGCTCTTCATCGACCAGTCCGTAAATCTTCCCATCACTATCGTCAACCAGATAATGACTGCTTACGGCGCCCTCCGAAAGGGTCTTCAAGGACCGCGCGAAATTGCCCTCCGTGTAATGCACGACGAGAAATTTGACGCGACTGTCCTGGCTTTTGGCGGTGATGCTTCGATTGACGTAGGGGCCTGTGGCGCAGCCCGTGAGGATGGCCGCGATCAGAGGCAATAGCAACTTGTTCAAGTTTGGATCCTCAAGGTTGGTGAGACAAGGTTTGAGATAACGTCGGATTATGCGGGAAGCTGAAGCGCTTGAGGCTAAACCGGCGGCGCTATAAGGTCTTCACGGAGAGTCACCGTCCCGCAATCGGAATCCAGATCGACGCGCACACCCAGTGGCAAGAGCGTATTCGGGGAGCAGTGGCCTGCCGGCCATCCGCTCAACACTGGCTTGCCCAAGGGTCCGAGATAGGAACGCAGAACCTCGGCCGGACTTTCCATCCCGGTGAAGCCACCGAGCAAAAAGCCCGCCACGCCCTCCAGCACACCGGCCAGGCGCAGTTGCAGCAGCAGACGATCGATGCGGTAGGGCGCTTCGCCAACTTCTTCGAGGAACAAGACCGCATCGCGGGTATCGAGTGCCCACGGCGTTCCCAGCAGCGAGGCGATGATGCTCAAATTGCCGCCGACCAGTCGCCCGCTGACTCTACCCGCGGTGCGCAGCAATGGCTCGGAGAGTTCGGGCTTCAGCACGGTGCCCGCGCCCAGACCATCGCGCAGGCAGGCGAACCCCTGCTGGGTCAGAGGATCGGGTGCGCCGAGCAGATCGGAGGTCAGCATCGGACCATGAAAACTGGCCACGCCGGCATTCGACAACAGGGCGTGCAGCGTGGTGATGTCGCTGTAGCCGATCAGCGGCTTGGCATGCGCCAGCAAGAGTTGGGCATCGATGCGATCCAGCAGCCGGCCGCTGCCGTAGCCGCCGCGCAGGCACAGGATGGCGGCGATATCCGGGTCGCGGAAAGCCGCATGCAGGTCGGACAGGCGGCAGTCGTCGTCGCCGGCGAGGTAGGCCTGTCTGGCATAGCAGCCAGGAAACATGCGCACCGCATAGCCCATGGCTTCGATCACGGCCGGCGCGCGCTCCAGGGCATCTTCGGGAGCCGGGCCGCCAGGGGCGATCACTCCGATGGTTTGGCCGGGCAACAGGGCCGGATAAGGGCGTCGGGTCATGCGAGGGTCAGGCCATCCAGAGGTATGGGGCTTTCGCGTTGTGAAATAAGGGCGGCGAGGATGCGCGCCGAACCGCTGGCAAAGGTAAAGCCCAGCGGCCCGTGGCCGACATTCAACCACAGACCGGCCACCGCTGTCTTGCCCAGGATGGGGGCGCCGCCCGGTGTCGCGGGACGCAGGCCGGCCCACGCTATGGCGCGGTCGTAATCCGCCGCGCGCGGCATCATGGCCCGTACTATCCGGTGCAAGGAGGCAATGCGTCCCTGGTCAATGCTTTCGTCATCTCCCACGATGTCGGCCATCGCGGCCACGCGCAACTGGTCGCCGATGCGGGCATAGAGCACTTTATGTTCGGCGTCGGTAACGCTCACCTCCGGCGCGAGGTGATCTGCTTCGATAGGGGCCGAAAGGCTGTAGCCTTTCAACGGGTAAATCGGTAGTCGCACACCGACGCTGGCCGCCAGCGCCACGCTCTGCAGGCCGGTGGCGATCACGCATTCATCCGCCGCAATTTCGCGCTTGCCGGCGTTGACCGCGACCACGCGTCCGCCGCGGGTGACGAAGCCCGTCGCGCCGGTATCCGTCAGTAGACGAAATTCCGTTCGCTCCCGCAGTTTGCTCGACAACTGCAGGCAGAACGCGCGACAGTCCGCGACCGCTTCATTACGGGTATAGATTCCACCGGCGAGCAGCTTGCGTGCATCGGCAAGCGCCGGCTCGAGGACGACACACTCCTGCGCACTGAGTATCCTGACATCGTCCGCGGCCACGGCTTCGCTCTCCGCTGCCGCAACTCGGGCCGCTTTCTCGAACTCCTTCTGCCGGCGATAGACGACCAGCTTGCCCGGCTTGCGCAGGGCGATCGTCTGTGCCGGCACGACATCGCGCAGTGCGTCGAACGCAGCCTGGCTCAGCATGCCCAGGCGCAGCAGCCGGCCAGTCGTACGACGATTGATTTTCGTCGTGCAGTGGGCCAGGAAGCTGGCCATCCACTGCCATTGCCGCCAACTCAACTCGGGACGAAAGCGCAGCGGGCTGTCCGCGCGCATGATCCAGCCCAGTGCTTTCATCGGTATGCCCGCATCGGCAAGCGGCGAGACGTAGCGGTAACTCAATTGCCCGCCGTTGCCGTGGCTGGCGCCCGCGGCGACGGAATCGCTGCGCTCGAGCAGCGTCACCGCGAAACCGGCATTCGTCAGTTCCCAGGCTGTGGTCAGTCCGACGACGCCGCCGCCGATCACTGCAACGTGTTTCATTGCTTACCCCTCTTACCCCTCGACTTCGACCATGCCTTGCCCATGAAGGCATGCGTGTCCGGGCGCACAGGCTAGCCGGATATGCTTGCGCGGGCCAATGAAAGCTTGGACGGAAGCTATAACCATTGCATATGTAGCAGGCCGCGCAAATCGATAGCTAACCCGCCACGATATGGCAAGCGACCTGACGACCGGCCACCTGCCGCAGGGCCGGTACTTCCCTGCGGCAGCGCTCCTCGGCGAACGGGCAGCGTGTATGGAAGGTACAACCGGCCGGCGGATTCAGCGGGCTGGGAATTTCCCCGGCGATACGGATGCGCGCCTTGCGGTCCTCGCGGCGGATGGCGAGCGTGGCACTCATCAGGACGCGGGTATAGGGATGCATGGGCGCCGCGAAAATCGACTGCTTGTCGCCGTATTCGACCGCGCTGCCGAGATACATCACCAGCAGATCGTGGGCGATGTGCTCGACCACGCCGAGGTTGTGCGAGATAAAGACATAACTGATGCCGATACTGTCCTGCATGTCCATGAACAGGTTGAGGATCTGTGCCTGAATCGAAACGTCGAGCGCCGACACCGGTTCGTCCGCCACCACAATGGCGGGGTCGAGAATCATCGCGCGGGCAATCGCCGCGCGCTGGAGCTGGCCGCCGGAAAGCATGTGCGGATAGCGCTGCGCAAGTTCGGGGCGCAGGCCGACGCGCTGAATGATTGCCGCGATGCGCTCGCGGCGTTCGGCAACCGTCAAGCGGGTGTTGATGATCAGCGGCTCGTGCAAACTGGCGGCGATGGTATTGCGCGGATTGAGCGAGGCGTAGGGGTTCTGGAACACGATCTGCACGCGTCGGCGCAATTCCGGGTTCCTGGCGGCACTTCGCGCGGCGACATCGCCCCCATCGATCAGCAGACGTCCGGAAGTCGGCGGCTCGATCATGGTCAACTGCCGCGCCAGGGTGGACTTGCCGCAGCCGGACTCGCCCACCACCGCCAGCGTGCGCCCGCGCGCGAGGCTGAAGGAGACGCCGTCCAATGCCTTGACGATCGCGCGGCCCATGAACAGGCCGCGGCTCACCGAGTAGTGCCGGGTGAGCGCCTCCGCCTGGAGGATGGGAGACTGCGCGTTCATACAAGATTCCCGCAAGCGTCGTGGTCGGCAGCGGTGATCGCCGCGAGCGGCTTGATGCAACGCACGCCATCGGCCAGCGCGGGAATTGCATCCGCGCAGCGTGCCTCGGCGTAGCGGCAGCGCGGCGCCAGCAGGCAGCCGGGCGGCTGGTCGAGGCGTCCAGGCACTACTCCCGGCAGTGCGGCAAGGCGTGCCGCACCCTTGCTGTGCTCAGGGATTGCCGCGAGCAGGGCTTGCGTGTAGGGGTGCCGGGGGTGCGAAAAGAGACGATCGACGGGGGCCTCCTCCATCACCATGCCGGCATACATGACCAGGACGCGCTCGGTCATCTCGGCTACCACGGTAAGGTCGTGGGTGATCAGCAGCAGGGCCATCCGCCGGTTTTTCTGCAAGGACAGCAGCAGGTCCATGATCTGCGCCTGCACGGTGACATCGAGCGCCGTGGTGGGCTCATCGGCGATCAGCAGTTTCGGATTGCAGGCCAGCGCCATGGCGATCATCACGCGCTGATTCATGCCGCCGGAAAGCTGGTGCGGGTAGGCATCGAGCCGGCTGCGGGCAGCGGGAATCTCCACCTGCTCGAGCAGTTCCAGCGCACGATTTTTCAGCGCATCGCCGCGCAGCCCAAGATGGATGCGCAGTGGCTCGAACAGTTGGAAGCCGATGGTGTAGGAAGGGTTGAGACTGCTCAAGGCGTCCTGGAACACCATGGAAATTTCCTTGCCGACGATACTGCGCCGTTGCCGCGGAGGCAGGCTGAGCAGGGCGCGACCATCGAAGCTGAGTTCGTCCGCGCTGACCCGGCCGGGCGCGGCGATCAGCCCCAGAAGCGCCAGCATGCTGACCGACTTGCCGGAACCCGATTCGCCGACGATGCCGACCCGTTCGCCGGCTGCGACTGTCAGATTGAGGCCATCGACCGCCGGCATGCCTTTTCCCGGCGCACCGAAGTCCACCCGCAGATTACGCACAGTCAGCAGACTCATGCCTTACCCGATGATGCGCTTGAGCTTGGGGTCGAGCGCGTCGCGCAAACCATCGCCCATGAGGTTGATCGACAGTACCGACATCAGGATGGTGAGGCCGGGCATGGTGACCACCCAGGGTGCGCGATCGATATAGTCCCGCGCCGCCGAGAGCATGGCGCCCCATTCCGGGGTGGGAGCCTGTACCCCCAGTCCGAGAAAACCCAGGGCGGCGGTTTCGAGAACCGCCGAGGAAAAACTCAGCGTGGCTTTCACGATCAGCGGCGGCATGCAGTTGGGCAGCACGGTGAATAACATCAGGCGCAGCGTTCCGGCGCCCGCCACACGGCTGGCGATGACGTATTCCTTGTTGATCTCCGCGAGCGCCGCGGCGCGCGCCAGGCGGGTATAGCCAGGCAGGGCGCCGAAGGCGACCGCGAGCATGGTATTGACCAGTCCCGGGCCGAGGATGGTAATGATGCAGATCGCCAGCAGCAAGCCCGGGATCGCCAGCAGGATATCCATTACCCGCATGATCGCGGGCGACGCCAGGCGCGGTTGGAACGCCGCGACGAGACCGAGCAGTACCCCCGGAATCAAGGAAATCACCACCGAAAGCAGGCCGATGGCGAGCGAAACCCGGGCGCCATGGATCAGCCGGGAAAGAATGTCGCGGCCGAGTTCATCGGTGCCGAGCAGGAATAGCGTATTCCCTTGCGGCGTCCAGATGGGGGGCGTCAGCAGGTGGTTGCGAAACTGCTCGATGGGATCGTGCGGCGCCAGCCAGGGAGCGAACAGCGCGGCGCAGACGAGCAGCAGAAAAACCCCGAAAGCGATGACGGCACCGGTGTTGGCGGCGTAGTGAGTGAAAAATTCGCGCGCCGGCGAGGGTGACGCAGCAAGCGCTACGGGCTCGGTCGCGGCATGGACTTGCAAGAAGCTCATGACTGCTAGTGCTCCACGCGAATGCGCGGGTTCACCACGCCGTACAACACCTCGACGATCAGGTTCACCGTAATGAACACGCTGGCCGAGACCAGGATGCCGGTCTGCACCACAGGATAATCGCGCCTTCCGATCGCATCGATCAGCCACTTGCCGATGCCGGGCCAGGAAAAAATGGTCTCGGTCAGCACCGCGCCGGCGAGCAGGCTCCCGGTCTGTAGTCCAATCACCGTGATCACGGGAATCAGCGCATTGCGCAGGGCATGCACCAGAATCACCCGCGCCGGCGAGAGTCCTTTGGCATACGCGGTACGCACATAGTCCTCGCCCAGGACCTCGAGCATGGACGAGCGCGTCATGCGGGCGATGACGGCCATCGGAATGGTGCCGAGCACCAGCGCCGGCAACACCAGATGCAACACGGCGGAACGGAACGCTCCCGGCTCGTCCGAGAGCGCCGCGTCGATCAGCATCAGCCCGGTGCGCGGGACGATTTCGTACTCGATGGCAATGCGCCCGGAAACCGGTGTCCAGCCCAACTGGACGGAAAAAAACATGATCAGGATCAGCCCCCACCAGAAGACCGGCATCGAGTAGCCGACCGTGGCCAGCCCCATGACGCCCTGATCGACCAAGGATCCACGCTTCAGACCCCCGACGATACCCAGCGCCAGGCCCAGCACCGTGGCGAGGAGCAGTGCCGCAAGCGCCAGTTCCACCGTGGCGGGAAACAGCTCGGCGAATTCCTTGGCCACCGGCTCGCGCGAGACCAGCGACTGCCCGAAATCGCCCTGGACCAGCTTGCCCAGGTAGTTGAAGTATTGTTCAACCAAGGGACGATCCAGCCCCATGCGCTTGACAATTTCCGCATGCATTGCCGGATTGAGTCCTCGCTCGCCGGCCATGACCTCAACCGGGTCGCCGGGGACCAGCCGGATCAGGAAAAAGGCGACCAGGGTGATACCGATGAAAGTCGGGATAAGGCCTAGAAGTTTCTTCAGCAGGTAGGCAGGCATCTCGCTCTAGGGTGGGTATGTAGTCCATTCCGCAACCAGGCATGGCGGGACGGCGGCAGGAATGTAAATGCAGCGGAGCAGAACCGGGAGAGTGTACCCCGTAGAATCAGGAGGCAATGCAATGGCTGTTTGAGCAAAGCGGGAGATACGCAACCGCGCATCCGGCGGTCGAGGTGGAAGGCGTGCTCCGCCTTCCACCAGCTTGCGGAGCCCGCCTTTACATGAACTTGTAATTCAACCTTATGGAAATCGAGCGGCCGCGTGGATCGCCGACGCGCGGATCCCAACCGGCACCGGCCACATCATCGACGTCATGGTGGGTGAACGGCGGGTTGGTGTTGAGCAGATTCTGAATACCGAACGTCACGCTCGTGTTCTTGTAGCCGCTGTAGGTTGCGTAGAGGTTATACAGTGTGTAGCTGGACACGTCCTTGTTCGCCGTCGCCGGTTGGGTGCCTTTCGCACTCATGTCCTGGTCGTGATAACCCGACTTGTAGATCTGGGAAAACGTCGTGCTCCAGGCGCCGGAGGAGTAGTTCAGGCCAGCCGTGTGCTTCCAGCGCAGGTACAGCGTGCGCAGGCCGAATTCCCCAACCAGTTCCTGCAAGGGAAGAACGGCCAGGGCACGCTCCTTGTGCGTGATCAGATAGGTGCCGTCCAGCGAGGCAGTCCACCTGCCGCCGCCGAGCTTGCCATCCAGGCGTGCGCCGAGATCCAGGCCGCGATCCTTGCTGCCGGCGGCGTTGATCCAACCGGCGCGGATGTAATCCATGGTGCCGTCGCCC
>CAYHXK010000047.1:0-12061 GCA_964360125.1 uncultured Sterolibacterium sp. | reverse complement strand
GGTTCCCGCACCTTCATGATTCGTGGGGAAACCTCAGGGCCAGGGTCGAATTGAATTTGCATAGTCGCTGCGATAAGGGGCCGGGTTCGAATTGAATTTGCATAACCCGTAAAAGCTGCTCGCCACCCGCCGTTGGTGGGTAGCTGCTTAAAAGAGAAGGGCCGCTGTTGCGGCCCTTAGTCTATCTGGCGATCAGTTGAACCGCCTGCGCCGGGGTGACGATGGGAATGCCGTTGTAATTTCCACCCAGGCCATGCAAATCCTTGTCGCCGGAGACGATCAGATCGGCTTTGGCGGTAAGGGCGGCGGCGAGCACCTGATCATCATCGGGATCGTTGGGTACGATGCGCGGCACGGTGGCCGGCTGCACCACGATGGCGACATTCACAAAACGGGCCAGCAGATCATCCAGTGTCAACCCGCTGCGGATGATGGGCTGGGCCAGCTTCGGCGTTGCAAGGGTCGTGGCCAATTCCGCCAGCAGCGCCGGGCTGGTGTAGAGCGTTACCTGTCCAAGCGCGGCGGCCTCCAGCAAGCGCCCCGGATTTCCCAGCCATAACAGACCCGACACCACCACATTGGTATCAATGACCAGCCGCACCGCTCGCCCTTCGCGCGGCGCGCACGGCCTTCACTTCCTCGGCGATTTCCTCCTCGGTGAGCGGCGGCACATTCGCCTCGCGCAGCCGCTGCATCGCATCGAGCAACCGCTTGCCCGCTTCGCGGCGCACGGCTTCCTCGATCAGGCGCTCGATGGCCTGGCCGGAGAGCAGGCCGGCGCGTTGCGCCTCCTGGGCGATCTGATCCGGCAGATTCAGTTTTACTTCCAGTGTCGTCATCGCGTTCTCCCTTAGTGGCTCACTTGCGCGAGCACGCCGTCGAGCATTTGCATGACCATGCGCTGCTGCGCTTTGGGCAGGCGGGCAAGACGCTCCACCTGCTGCTGCAGCTTCGGCGCCGGCCCGCGCTTCTTGGTGGCCGCATTCGATTCGCCGAGCAGTTCCTCCAAGCCGACGCCGAGCGTCTTGGCGAGTACTGTCAGGGCTGACACCGGTACGCGCCGCTGCCCCAGCTCGTAGGCGTTCATCGTCGGCTGCGAAACCCCCAGCGTTTCCGCGAGTTGCACCTGGGTCAGGTGGCTGTCTTTACGCAGCTGGGCGATGCGACTGCCCAACTCCACAAAGAACTCTCTTTTGTCCTGGCTGATCGCCATGGCCGAGCGCTCCATTGCAATGATCTGGCGCATACCTTAACCCCTGTTTATTAAAACGCGATTGACAATATCACGTATCGTGATATTGTGCAAAACAAGTTATTTCGTCGCTTACCCCCTTGACAGGCTTTTACCAGGAGACGGATTTATGGCACGCATTCCCGAGCTATGTCAATGGGAATCCGCTGAGCTTTACGGATCCGACAGGCGAGTCATGGCAAGTAGTGGTGTTCGGGGCGGTGGTAAGTACTTGGGCCGTGAATTGGGTCTATTGGAATGTCATTCCCCCAGAGCCGCTACCTCCTTCACCTCCTAAGCCTGGTGCTGGAAATGACGACGGCAAAGTATGCCGTCCGGGGCTACTTCTCGATATCGCTCATGTACCAGATGGGCCGCTTCTTCGGCGCTGGTGGCGGCGCCATCAACTGGCGAATGGCATCGAGGATGCCGGCGATGGCTTGGTCGTGGCCCTTGAGATTCCTGTCCAGCTCGGCAAGCTTGCCTGCCAGTTCCTTTTTCGAGGAAAGCAACTCGCGCAGGCGCACGAAGGCGCGCACCACATACAAGCTCACGTCCACCGCGCGCGGCGTGCTCAATATCGAAGCCACCATCAACGCGCCGTGCTCAGTAAAAACATACGGCAGTGATTTGGAAAACTTCAACTTGGCGAGGTGGTTGCAATTTGCGACCACCTCCGCTTTTTCACCGGCGCTCAACTGGAACATGAAGTCCTCTGGGAAGCGGTCGGCGTTGCGTTTCACCTGTTCATTGAGGCGCTTGGTCGGCACCCCGTAGAGCGCCGCCAGATCGGCATCGACAATCACGCGCTGGCCGCGCAGCAGGGCAATACGGCCGGCGATGGCATCGACCGCCACGGCGGCGGGTAGGTTGTTCATGAGTTGTTGGCGGCGTGCGTCTTGCGTTTGAGTTTCTCGTTCTCGATGAAAGTATCGAGGAACTGCATGATCTGGCGTTTCTGGCGCACGCCCATCTTCTCGATCTCCTGCATGCGGCGATGCAAGCGCGTATCGGTCGCCTAGGCGCGGCGCTTGGAGATTTCCACCCCGAGCAGTGCATCGACCGAGATGCCCAGGGCGGATGCCATCGCCGCCAGCCGCTCGCCGAAGCCGCTGGCGGCTTCGGCTCTGATCTTCCTGGGCATCTGCAAATCTCTCATATGATCGAACGATGCGAGAGATTCTAAGAGCGGTTTCTGATGAATCATGGTCCGGCGCAGCCTTCAAGGGTGTTCGTTCTGGTTCCTCATGTGATCGGCCAGATCGGCCAGCGCTTGCTCCAGTCTTGCCCGCAACGCGATATCGGCGATCTGTTCGGTCATGGCAGAGGTAGGGTAATCCGGGCGACCAGCCCGCCGCCTGCGCGTGGCAGCAATTCCAGGCGGCCGTTGTTGGCTCTGGCGATGCGGTCGACGATGGCCAGCCCCAGTCCCGCGCCGCGGACATTGCCGCGCGCTGCATCGAGGCGGGTGAAGGGCAGCTTGAGGCGCTCGATTTCCTCTGCGGGGATACCCGGGCCGCGGTCGCAAACCTCGATGTGCATGCCGCTTTTATCCTGGCGCAGTGTCAGCAGCAGGGATGGATTCCCGGCGGCATGGCGCAGCGCGTTGTCGATGAGGTTGGCGACGGCGCGGCGCAAGCCTTGCGGACGTAATTGCAGGGGTGGCAGTACCGCCAACTCGGTCGCCAGCGCTATGCCGCGGCGTGCGTAATGTGCCGCAAGATCCTCCAGCAGGACGGCAAGATCGGTTTCCTGCAAGGCTTCTCCGGAGGTCTCGCGGGCGAAGTCGAGAAACTGGCCGATGGTCAGGTCCATCTCCTCGACATCGGCGATCATGCCGTCGCGCGCCGCCTGATCCGCAGCGGAGGGAGCGATCAGCTCGATACTCATGCGCAGCCGCGTCAGCGGCGTGCGCAAGTCGTGCGATATGCCGGCGAGGATCAACGCGCGATCGTTGTCGAGGCGGGTGAGATCGGTCGACATCTGGTTGAAGGCGCGCGCCAGGGTGGCGATTTCGGACGGTCCGTGTTCCTCGACGGGCGCCGGCGAGCGGCCCTGGCCGATCTCGACGGCCGCAGCGGAGAGTTTTTGCAGCGGCCGGGTGACCCGAAACATGATCAGATAAGCGCCGGTCAGTGACAGCAGCAGCGCCGCCACGCCCCAGGCGATCCATTGCCAGGGGATCGCCCGCTCGATGCGTTCGCGCGGCAAAGCCACCCAGTATTCGCCTTCATCGCCCTCGTCGATGCGGAAGCTGACGAATACCGCATGTTCGCCATTCCGGTCGAGCGTCAGGCGCGTCCTGGGCCCGAGTTCCTGCTGCAGGCGCGCGGCCACCAGTTGCAGCAGCGGCCGGTCCGGCAGCGGCGCGACGACATCGCCGGCTTCGGCAGGATAAATCCGGATGCCCTCGCGGTCGGACAATTCCAGCAGCAGGGCATGGCGCTTGTCTGGCTGGGCATTGATCAGGGCGCTGCGCGTCAGGTTCACCATGCTGACCATCAGTTGCGACAATTGCCGGGCGCGCGGCTCGCGTTCGTAGGTGGTGTAGATGGCGAACCACGCCAGCACCGACAGCAGCATCAGTACGGCGATCAGCAGAAAAGTGCGCCATAACAGGGTGCGCGGCAAGAGTCCGATCAAGCGTGTTTGACCCCGTCAGGAACGAACACATAGCCGAATCCCCAGACCGTCTGGACATAGCGCGGCTTGGCCGGATCCTCCTCGACCAGCTTTCTCAGCCGCGAGATTTGCACGTCGATGGAACGGTCGAATACGTCGTATTCGCGGCCGCGCGCCAGTTCCATCAGCTTGTCGCGCGACAGCGGGTGGCGCGGGTGTTGCACCAGTACCTTGAGCACCGAGAATTCGCCGGTGGTGAGTTGGGTGGTCTCCTCGCCACGGCTCAGTTCGCGGGTGGCGAGATTGAGTCGAACTTTGCCGAAGGATATGATTTCTTCGTCGGTTGCCGGCGCGCCCGGCGGCGGCGCGGCGTTGCGCCGCCGCAACACCGCATGGATACGCGCCACCAGCTCGCGCGGGTTGAAGGGTTTGGGCAGGTAGTCGTCGGCGCCCATTTCCAGGCCGACGATACGGTCGATATCATCGCCCTTGGCCGTCAGCATGATGATCGAGAGGTTGCCCTGGGCATTGTTCGCCATGTTCGCTCCTCGCAGGCGACGGCAGATCGACAGTCCGTCCTCGCCCGGCAGCATCAAATCGAGCACCAGCAGGTCAAAGCATTCACGGGCCAGCGCCTTGTCCATGGCGGCGGCATTCTCCACCGGCTTGACCGCGAAACCCTGCTCGGTCGGGTAACGGTTGAGCAGATCGCGCAGGCGCTGATCGTCGTCGACGACCAGGATTTTCGGTTTATCGTTCATAAGCGCAATCCTAGCTGCAATTGTGGCCGGTACTGCAATCCGTTACAGGTTTTTACAACCTCTTCGGGTTGTTCCGGCCTTTCGAAGGAGACACCCGGAGGGGTGCGGCCTCCTACAATTTTATCGTGGTACGTTGGTGTCGCGATAGTCGATCTGATATTTGCCGGGCGTCGCCGCGGGGCGGCCGAGGGTGCGCAGGAGCGCGTCGAGGGAAGCGGCGTCGCTGCCAGTGGCGCCGGCCTCGCCGCGGAAACTCAAGCCGCCGTCGGTTATCTCGCCGCTGCCGTTGATTTGCAGGCGGCCATTCAGAGTAGTCAGGTCTACCCGCAGCGCCTGGCCCTCGCCGACCAGGCGAAATCGGTAATCGCCGAGCCTGCTGCCGGGTGCTTCGGCGACCGCAGCATCGCTCCAGAGCAATTCAATTTCACCGTTGCAGGAATGGCTGTTCCAGGCGCAACGGAAGTTGTCGCCGCGGGCGCGCAAGCGGCCGGCCCAGCCATAGCGGCCAAGTGCGCCGGGCAGCAACACGACGATGGCAGGGGCCGGCAGGCTTAAATCGAAGCGCTCCAGGGCGACTCTACCCGGCGTAACAGCAAGCAGCGCATGGCCCCCTTGTTCGAAGATGATATCCACGCCGAGGCGTCCGCCGAGCAGATCGCGCCAACGGGCGCGCCATTGGATGCTCTGGGCATAGCGCCAGGGAGCAGCATCGCCAGCGCGTGAGAGCAGCGTGCCCCGGCCATTCCAGAGAGTGCCTTGGGCGGCGGAGAGCTGCCAGTGGCCGTTGCTGGCACGCTCCAGCCAGGGAACCAGGGTCGCCGCCGGCCACAGGATCGCTGCGGCAAGCAGCGTGAACAGGATAAAAAAGGCAAAGCCGGCGAGCCGCAAGCGCATCATGATGGCTCGGCACGGCTCAGCTGGGTTCGGGCAATGAGAACAGGGCGTCGATTTTCACTACCCCTGGCATGTTTGCGCCTTCAGCGCCCTCGACAGCGTCAATGCGGCAATGTATCAGGCGCAAGCGCGCATCCCGTTGCAAGGCGGCCACCCATTCGAGCCATTGGTCGAACGGCAGGTTGGCGCGCAGGCGTAACTGGCGTGGCCCTTCGAGTTGCAGCTGGGTCGCCGCCAGCGTCAGGCCGGTAGCGCGCGATGTCGTGAGCGCCGCAGCCACCATTGCTGTGCCCTCCTGTGCCGCCGGACTGGCTGGCTGCGTCAGCAGTTGTCGAATCTCACCGGCTTGCCGCTGCACGATTTCTGCTTGCTGGTGCAATTGCGGAAGCTGTCGATGCAGGCGAATTCTGGCGGCATGGGCCGACCACAGGCCCTGTATCAGCAAGGCAATTCCCACGAAGGCCGCCAAGGCGATGAGGAAGTTGCGTTCGCGCGGCTGCCGTGAGGACCACAGGTTGCGGAGCGCACTCAGGCGTTCGCGGAGCGGGTCCATCAGGGCGTTCATGGCGATCCCCGCAGGGCGAATATCGCTTCGATGCCGCCGCTCGCCGGGCGCGAATCGCGCAGGGTGACGGTCAATCCGCGGCTCGCCAGGGTAGCGCGGATGCGTTCGGCGCCAGCGGCATCCGCCAGCAGGAGGGTGAGTTCCAGCCGGCCGTCCTCATAAGCGATGCGGCGCAGTTTTTCCTGGGCGCCCAGCGCTTCGCCGGCGGCGGCGAGCAGCGGCAAGAAATCGGTGCTGCCGAGTTGTCCGCGTTCGCGGCGCAATTGGTCGTTGAGGCGCTGCATTTGCAGAGGCGGGTCGACGATGGCTTGCGCCTGCGGATATGCGGCGCGGAAAGTATTCGTCATGTGCTGGCGCAGGCGGCCGCTCTGCTGATCGAGCCAGATCCATTCGCCAAAACTGAAAACAGCGTAAGCCGCCAGTGTGGCCAAGCCGATGGTGAATGCCGGCTTGAGGCTGCCCCAGCCCGAGTTCGGCTGGCGCGGCGGGGCGAATTCGCCGCTGAGCAGATTGCGCGCGCCGGCGGTCGGGAAATCGCGCCAGGCGTATTCTCCAGCCTGCCGTACCGGCAGCCCGAGCGTCGTTTGCCAGGCCGCGGCGGCGGCGGCATCGAATTCTCCGGCTTTGTTCCGGGCGCTATACACGGCGACGAATTGCGGGGCATGGCCGTTCTTACGGGCCGCTTGCAGCGCCAGTTGCAATTCGAGCGGTGGTTGCGCGGCGTCGTTGAGATCGAAGGCATAACCTTCTTCGGCGCCGAGGCGCATGAAACCCGTGGCATTGTCTGCATGCAGGCAGACGCTCCAGCCGCCGGCTGGCAAATGGGCAAGCTGGATCTCGCAGACGGCGCGGTGAGGCACGCGGTCCAGCGCACCCAGGGTGGCGAGCAGTGTCCTGAGGCGGGAGCGTTCGACCACCCAGACCGGAGTAGCTTTTACGCGCTCCGCCGGGTCATTGCCGGTGCCGTCGCCCACGACGAAATGCTCGGACTCGGTTTCGCCGATGAGTTGATCTTCCAGCGCGTAGGCGATGACTTCGGCTGGCCGAGCGCGCGCGCCTTTGGGCAACATGGCCTTGAGCAACAGGCATTGTTCGGCGCTGAGGACGATCTCGCAGCCATCGGCTGCGGGCCAGTGGCGCGGCTCGCTGCGGCCAAGCTGCAGCGGCGCACCTTGCGCGGTGACCAAGGTCCATTCGCAAGCGGAATCCCGGCCAGGCCAGTCACGCGTGATGAAAAGGCGCAATACAAGATTCATTCGAACTTTTTCCAGACCAGCGCCGGCCAGGCGGTTTGCCGATCCAGCAGCGCGGTGGTGGAGGTGTCGGCGTTGCCGAAGCGGGCGTGGATGGACACGCTGAAATACCGGCTGCGCGTGTCGAGCCGATCGAACCCGGCGGCTTTCTTCGCATCATGGCGGGCACGGAGGTCGGAGATGTCGCGGAAGGGCGCACGCTCCCGCCCGGCGATGATTTGCCTGATTTCCGCGGAAGACAGATCGGCTAGGACGGCATCGAGCACGATGGCGCTGGCTGTATTGACATTGACGGGATTATAGCCCGGAAGAGCGCTGGCATAGGGGCGCAGGCGTTCGATAATGGCGCTGCTGAATCCGCGCACCCGCTGCAGGTTGTCGAGGTCGCCGAGTTCGCGGTTGGCGCTGCGGTAAGGCGGCTTCTGACTCAGGTAATAAGCATCTTCGGCCCCTTCATGTGCCGCTTCGCTGTCGCTGTCGAGCCAGTCGGCCAGCGTCCCAGCCAGTTCCGGCGGCAGTTGCAACAGGGCCAGCAGACGCCGCAGGACGGCCAGATCGGCTGGGCTGATCTGGCCATTGCGCATCAGGTTATTGAGGTTCCACCTGGCCTGTTCGTCGGCCATCGCGCCGCCGATTTCGCCGCCCTCGGCGGGCATGGCGGGGACTACGGTAGCCCAGGGCTCGCCGGGGTGATCGATGACGCTGGTGCGTGCGTCATCGGCCAGGATGGCGCGTGCCCATTCGATGCCGGCGAGGGACAACAGGCGGGTCTGCGCCAGGTCGCGCCGGGTTTCCACCTGACGCAGCCAGAGATCCTGGCGCCAGATCAAGCTGCTGGCCAGCGCAGTCGCCAGCGCCACGATCAGCAGGGCCATGATCAGGGCGGCGCCGCGTTGCGGAATCAAGCGGATGATTGAATCCGCTTTCATGATGGCAGGGCGAACACCCGGTTCAGCTTGATGCCGTTGCTCAGGTCCAACTCCACTGCAATGGCGCGCGGCAGGATTTCCGTGCCGCCGGGGAAAGGCCAGACATCCTGCCATCTTCCGGCAGCGTCGAGGTGACGGAAATGCAGGTTGCTGACGCCTTCCAGCAGCACATAAACTTCCGGCAGGGTATTCGGCGCCCGGTCGAGCACTTGCCAGATCAGCAACTCCACCTTGCCATCGCGCAAGCGGTAGCCCAGGCGGATTTCGTCACGCCACGCCGGGGATTTTCGGCTGAATTCGAGTTGTGCCGCCGCCGGATCGCCGCCCGCCGCTTCGTCTGGTCGTTTTCCCGACCATTCGGGCAAGGGCTGGACGGGATCGGCGCCGATGCGCACGGGTCGTCGCGCCGGCTGCGATACATCGCTGGCCAAGCGCTCGAACAACAGGGCGACGGCCTGCCAGCGTTCGCCCTCGGCGAGACTGTGCTCGCTGGTGCGGGACATGCTGTCTATGCCGCGATATGCCATGGTTGTCAGCAGCGCCAGCAGGGTGACGGCAACCAGCAGTTCGATCAGCGTCAGTCCGGCTTCAGGGCAAGTGGCATTGGGTCGCATGTTTATTTGAGACTATCCGCCCGGCCTGACCAGGAAACCGTTGAATCTGGCCAAGGCAGCGGTCGAGTCGGCGCTGTCGCCGGGAAACACCCGGATCTCAATCCGGCGAAACTGGAAGTTGGGAGTGCCGCCGATTTTTTCCTCCCAGCGGAAGCGCATGCCCCCCTGCACGGTTTCTCCGCTGGCGATGCCGACAGGCAACCAGTCGCGTCGGGCGCGATGTTCCTCCAGCCGATCCAGCGCCACCCAGTCTGCCAGTTGGCGCTGGCGGATTTCAGCAGTGTTCTGCGTTGCCATGGAGCCGGCGCGCAGCGCCGCCATGAGCGCCAGCGCCAGGATGGCCAGGGCCACGATCACCTCCAGCAGGGTGAAGCCGCGCAGATCGGTCGGGTTGCGAAGGTCCATCATGGACAGGCGCAATTTCATCGGCTGCTCGCTGTGCGTATTTCGACTTTGCCGGTCGGCTGTCCGCTCAGTTCGATCAAGTCCGTTTGGTTGCCTTGACTGAATCGGCCTTCCAGGGCGATGCGGAACAAGGGCGGGTCGCCGCGCCGGAAGACCAGCAATTCACCGCGCGGCAGGGGTTGGCCGTCGATTTCCACGCCGCCGAGGTGGAGTCCCGCGGAGAAACGGCGGGCATGGAAGCGTTCGTCATCGCTCAGCGGCTGCCAGCGCTGCGCATAAGCGCGCGCATTTTCGGCTTCCCAGAAACTGTAGCCATCCGCAGCGGCATTGGCGGACCAGGCAAGCTGACGCCTGCCCGCCTGCGCTTCTATCTGGGCGGCTTCCAGCAATAATGCCAAGCGCTGCGCGTCGGCACTGGCGGCACGCCGTGGATCGGGGGTAGTGGTCAGCGCAACGGCGGTTGTCAGGATACCGAAGATGGCGATCACCACCAGCAGTTCGATCAAGGTGAAACCGCCCGGCCGCAAACTTGCCGGCGGCAGCGCCTAGGTCAATGCGCAACGCCGGAAATCACAGTTGCCAGTTGCCGATGTCGGCATCGAACCCTTCTCCCCCGGGCGCACCGTCGGCGCCATAACTGAATACATCGATCTCCCCGTGCAGGCCCGGGTTGAGGTATTGATATGACTTTCCCCAAGGATCGAGCGGCAGTCTTTCTATATATCCACCGCCCTTCCAGTTGTCCGGCGCCGGCGCCTGGGCCGGGCGGGTGACCAGCGCTTGCAGGCTCTGCTCGGTGGTCGGGTAGCGCTTGTTGTCGAGCCGGTACAGTTTGAGCGCCTGCATCAGCGCGGCGATGTCCTGCCGTGCCGCCACTACTCTGGCTTCGTCGGGGCGGCTCATGACCTTGGGCACGATCATGGCGGCGAGTATGCCGAGTATCACGATGACCACCATGATTTCGATCAGGGTGAAACCGCGATGACGCAGGCGCAGCGAAAATTGGCGATGCATGGATGGCTCCTAGCGCAATAGCAAATTGATTTCGATGATAGGCATGAGTATCGCCAGCACGATCAACAGCACCATGCCGCCCATGACCAGGATCAGCAGCGGTTCGAACAGCCCCAGGGCGATGGCGGTGCGGCGGTCCAGCTCGGCCTGTTGCTGGGTGGCGGCGCGTTCCAGCATGCGGCCGAGAGTGCCGCTGGCTTCGCCGCTGGCGATCAAATGCACCAGCAGCGGCGGAAACAGGCGGTCCGCGGCCAGCGCGCGGTGCAGCGGACTGCCTTCGCGCACCTGGCGGATGGCCTGGTCCAGCGCCTGCCGCAGGACGCGGTTGCCGATCACCGCCTTGCCGGTCTCCAGCGCGGTCAGCAGCGGCACGCCGCTGCCGACCATGATCGCCAGCGTGCTGGCGAGACGGGCGCTATCCAGGGTGCGCAGATGGCGTCCGAGCAGCGGCAGGCGCAGCAAGCTGCGATGCCAGCGCAGCTGCAGCGCCTCATTGCGGGTCAGCGCGCGACGCGCCAGCAGCGGGGCGGCAACAACGGTCAGCAGCAACCACGGCCAGCCGCTGCGCAGGAGATCGCTGGTCAGGATCAAGCCGCGTGTCAGCAGCGGCAGGGCTTGTTTGCTTTGCTTGAAGACCCCGACGATTTGCGGCACGACATAAGTGACCAGGCCGACCACGACGATCAGGGCGACCCCGGAGACCAGCGCCGGATAGAGCATGGCCTGGAGAATTTTTTGCCGGGTGGTTTGCCAGGCTTCCAAATAATCGGCCAGGCGGATCAGCAGGGTCGGCAATTCGCCGGACTTTTCTCCCGCATCCACCACCGCCCGGTAAATCGGCGGAAAAGCGCTGTCGTATTGGGCCAACGCAGCATGCAGCGAATGTCCGGCGAGCACTTCGGCGCGTACGCCGGCGAGAATCTGGCGCGCGCTGGCATCTTCGCTCTGCTCGATCAGCGCGGTCAGCGATTGCTCTATCGTCAGGCCCGCATCGAGCAGCATCGACCATTGGCGCGTCAGCAGGCTGAGCACCGCCGAGGGCATGTAGCGCCTCCCCAGGCGCAGGCGTTCCAAGGTATTTCTGCCGACCGGAGCGACTTCGATGGGAAACAGTTGCTGATCGCGCAGCTGGCCGCGCGCCGTGCGGCTGGTGTCAGCCTCGAGCACTCCGCTGACTTCGCGCCCGCTCGCATCCAGCGCGCGGTAGTTGAAGGCGGTCATTAGAGCCGGTTCTCAATCATCGTTCGTACAAGTCGCCTGAAGGGTAACAGACCCTAGTCCCGGGTAACGCGGAGAAGTTCTTCGAGAGTGGTGTCGCCGCTGGCGACCCAGCGCAGGCCATCATCGCGCAGCGGCCGGAAGGCGCCCGACGACAAGGCGTAGTCGCGCAATGCCTGGTCCGCGGCGCGCTCATGCACCATCCGCCGCAGCGTGTCATCCACTTCGAGCAATTCGTAGATCCCCATGCGGCCCTGGTAACCGGTCTGGTTGCAGGCCGCACAGCCGATGGCGCGATACAGTTGCGCCGGCGCCGGGTGTGCGCCGAACTGCGCCAGTTCGGCGGCATCCGCCGTCTCCGGCCGTTTGCAGGCCGGACAGAGACGCCGCACCAGGCGCTGCGCCAGCACGCCGGTCAGGCTGGAGGCGAGCAGGAAGGGTTCGATGCCCATGTCGACCAGCCGCGTCACCGCGCTGGTGGTGTCGTTGGTGTGCAGGGTGGCGAACACCAGATGGCCGGTGAGGCTGGCCTGGACGGCGATCTGCGCGGTTTCC
>CAYHXK010000046.1:7003-12063 GCA_964360125.1 uncultured Sterolibacterium sp. | reverse complement strand
ATCTGCTTTTCGATGAAGCTCAAGAATCCCAGCATGACCGGACCGATTTCCTCCACCTTTGGTCGACTACCGGTCAGGCATTCTTTCCCTTTTGCCACAGCACGTCGCCGCAGCCGGCGGCGCGGTTGAGATGTCGCCCGAGCACAAACAGCAGGTCGGAGAGGCGGTTCAGGTACTGCCGGCTGGCTTCCGCGACTGCCGCCGTTTGCGCCAGCGCCACCACGGCGCGTTCGGCGCGGCGGCAGACGGTGCGGGCAAGGTGGGTGAGCGCGGCGGCGCGGCTGCCGCCGGGCAGGATGAACTCCTTGAGCGGCGCCAGCGCGGCGTTGTAGCGGTCTATCGCCGCCTCCAGCCGCACCGGCGCACCGACGGCCAGCAGGGTGGCGCCGGGGATGGAGAGTTCGCCGCCGAGATCGAACAGGTCGTGCTGGATGCCGGTCAGCAACTGGCGTACGTCCTCCGGCAGCTCCTCGCAGAGCAGCAGGCCGAGCGCCGAGTTGGTTTCGTCGACATCGCCCAGCGCGGCGATGCGCAGGCTGTCCTTGCCGGTGCGCGACCCGTCGCCGAGGCCGGTGGTGCCGGCGTCGCCGGTGCGGGTGTAGATTTTCGTGAGGCGGTGTCCCATGTTGGAGCCTTTTTCAGTAGGTTCAGTCTCCGGCGTCCGGGGCGCGGTCCAGGCGATACAGGACGAAGACCAGCACCAGCGACGAAATCACCATCAACAGCGGTCCGAACAGCCAGAACAGCAGCGGCACGGTGAAATAGTAGGCACGCATGCCGCTGCTGTAGTAGCGGGCGGCGCGATTGAGATAGTCGGCGACATATTGCGGCGTGATGATCGGGTGCTTGAGTTCTGCGGGCAGGTTGAGCAGGTAGCCGGCATGATTGAATTTGCGTATGGCCAGGGTGAAGGCGAAGAAGGCCACGAACAGGTCTACCACCAGGGCCAGCAGCTTGAGCAGCCATAAGCCCGGATTGACCGTGCCGAGAATATTCAGCGAATGCAGGGCATGCGCCACGTCGCTGCCATGCTCCGCCAGACTGAGCGTGCCCATGATCAGCAACACGGCGGTGGAGGCAAGAAAGGTCGCCGCCATGGTGGAATTGCGCAGAGTCTGCACCGCCAGGATGTCGCGCTGGTCGCGCATGACGCTGTCGACCCAGTGCCGGCGGGCTTCGGCCTGGATCGCCTGGATCGTGTAATGCGGATCGTGGTGAGTCGATTGCCAGTGCAGGTAGAGGTGATATGCGGCAATCAGTGCGAAACTCAGGGCGAAACCGAGCAGCTCGCTTTGATATGCGGTTAAGGTAATAAACATGTTGGATTAGCGAAGGTGGAGTGGCGCGAGGCACGCATGGCGGTATCCCATGCAGTGAATTATACGCTGCCAGACATCCCCGCATGCGGCGAGTCGACCAGCGTGTGTGGCTTGAAGCGGGCATCCGATCGGAGTAGGCTGCGAAAAATACGGCGGGAACCATATCCTCGCCGGTAGAGGAATCCTATCATGGCGGACAGCCACGGCAACCTGGGCAAGACGGTTTTTTGGGGCATCGTTTCAGCGACGCTGTATGTCGGTTTGTTTGCATATGCCGAAGAAATTGTTCACTTGATCCACACTACCGGGGATACATGCATAGTCTCCCGCGGTTCCACCTACGTACACTATGCGCACCCGACGCCCGCCGCCTGCACGGCTGTGGGGGGCGAGTTCATGCCGGGCAACCCCCTCCATGTGCTGGTGCCGATCCTCATCGCCCTGGCGATTTCACTGGCGCATGGCTTGTTTACCGGCTTGTTCTGGGGCCTGATCGGCCTCAAGGCCGCGTCCAGGGAAAGCCCAGTACAACACTGAAAGCCATTGATGGAAGCGATCGATTTCATCGACCTGAATTTCACCAGCGTCGTCCTGCTGATCCTGATCGGGTTCGTCGGCGGCATGGTGTCCGGCTTCATCGGTTCCGGCGGCGCCTTCGTCCTGACCCCGGCCTTGATGTCGCTGGGCGCGCCGGCCATCATCGCGGTTGCCTCCAACATCTGTCACAAGTTCCCCAAGGCGCTGGTCGGCGCCGTCAAGCGCCACAAGTATGGCCAGGTTGACCTCCGGCTCGGCGTGATTTTGGGCATCATCGCGGAAGCCGGGATGATCTGGGGCAAGCATTTGATGACTGAAATCAAGCGCCAGTATGGATCCGTGGGTACCGATCTGTATGTGTCGGTGGTTTTCATCGCCGTGCTTGCCGTCGTCGGCGGTTTCGTGCTGCGCGATTATCGCCGCCAGAAGAACGCCGGCTTCGACCAGGTGCAGGAAACACCGAAGCTGGCGCGCTGGATCCAGTCCATCAGAATTCCCGGCACCATGGTCTATTTCAAATCCATCGGCTGCAGCGTGTCGCTGCTGTTTGTGCTGCCGATGGGGGTGGCCACCGGCCTGCTCGCCTCGACCATCGCGGTCGGCGGCTTCATCGGAGTGCCGGCGATGATCTATCTGCTGGGCGTTCCCGCCATCATGGCCACCGCCACCGAGCTGGTGATTGCTTTTATCATGGGATTCGGCGGTACAGTCGTCTACGGCCTCGACGGCATGGTGGACATCCGGCTCGCGATGCTGATCCTGTTCGGTTCGCTGTTCGGCATCCAACTTGGCGCGATCGGCACCACCTACGTCAAGGACTACCAGATCAAACTGGTGATGGCGGTCATCATGCTGACAGTACTGTTCAGCCGCTTCTTCTATATCCCCGGCTACCTGTCGAAGCTCAAGCTGATCGAACCCATGCACCAGACCAGCATAGATTTGCTGAAAGTCCTGGGCGACGGCGTCCTGGCGCTGGCGCTGATCCTCGGGGCGGCTTCGGTGATCGCGTCTTTCGCCAAGGGCATGGCGGAGCACCGCGACCGGCACCACGAGGCGTTGGCCAAGCGGCCGAGCGTGGCCGACTGAATGCCGCCATCATGTTGGCCAACTCACTTTCCCCGCTAGGACGATTCGAGCGCATCCTGATTGCCACCGACGGCTCTGAATTCAGCAGTGGCGCCGCAGTGGTCGGGCTGGAGATGGCCCGCATATTCGATGCCAAAGTCTTCGTGGTGAGCATCGCCAGGTCCGATCCGGAATATGCCACGCTGGTGCCCGGCCTGGAAGAGGAGGCAGAAGCACAGGCATTGCGCAATCTCGCCGCGGTTCGCAGCTTGGCGGCAGGCATGGACTGCGAGTACCTGGTCCGCCATGCCGAGGACCCTTACATGGGAATCGTCAGATCCGCCGAGGAATTTCGTGCCGATGTAATCGTCATGGGACGGCGGGGCCGCCGAGGATTGGCGCGCATGATGGTCGGCGATGCCACGGTCAAGGTGATCGGCCATGCGCCATGCAGCGTGCTGGTGGTGCCGAAGGCGGCGCGGATGTGGCAGGCCGGGATACTGGTGGCCACCGACGGTTCGCGCTACGCCGACGCCGCCGCCGTCAACGCGGAACGGATCGCCGCGGCGTGCGGCCTGCCGGTGATAGTGCTTTCGGTGACCTTGCCGATCCATAACCGGCAACGTCGCGAGCAGGCCGATGCAGCCGTGGCGCGCGTCTCCGAGGCTCTCACGGCGAGCGGCTTGCATGTGGACGGACTGGTCCGGGATGGCCGCCCCGACCAGATCATCATCGAAACCGCCAAGGTGCACGGCGCCGACCTGATTGTGATGGGCAGCCACGGACGGACCGGGATGGAACGCGTGCTGCTGGGGAGTGTTTCCGAACGCGTCATCGGTTACGCGGAATTTCCGGTTTTTGTCGCCAGGTCCTAGCCGGCTAGCGTTGCGCTCCATCGTCATGCTTGGGTCAAGATGGCGGCGAATCGATATCGAAGCGTAACAATCCTTGTTGTCGGCATGACGAACATCGTGGCATTGGTCGAGCAAGGGCGAACCATCTACCGGCGCATTCTGACGTGGATCATCAACTGGATCAGCCGGACGATCCTGAAGTCCGCCTTCGTGGCCATTGCATTCGTGGCGACCGGCAACAATGCCCTGTATACTTCAGCTTCCTGACGCTGCTCTACTTTCATGTATCGATTCCTCCCTTTCCTGCGCTGGTTGCCGTATTCCGGCACGGCCCTGCGCGCGGATTTCTTCGCCGGCCTGACGGTGGCGCTGGTGATCGTCCCGCAGTCGATGGCTTACGCCCAACTGGCTGGTTTGCCTGCCTACTATGGCCTGTATGCGGCTTTCCTGCCGGTGATGGTGGGCGCATTGTGGGGTTCGTCGAACCAGCTCGGCACCGGACCGGTGGCGGTGGCCTCGCTGTTGACCGCCTCGTCGCTTGCGCCGCTGGCCGCGCCGGGCTCCGAGCACTTTGTGGCTCTGGCCATCATGCTGGCCTTGATGGTGGGCATCGTGCAGCTGGTGCTGGGGGTGTTCAAGCTTGGCGTCATCGTGAATTTTCTTTCCCACCCGGTGATCGTCGGCTTCACCAATGCGGCAGCAATGATCATCGGTCTTTCCCAGGTCAATAAACTGATCGGCGTGCCGATGGGGCGCTCCGAGCATTTCATCCAGGATATCTGGGGCGTGGTCAGGCAGGCGGGCGATACTCATTGGCCGACGCTGGCCATGGGCGCGACGGCGATCGCCATCATGTGGGCGATCCGCAGGAAGGCGCCCAAGCTGCCGGGCGTGCTGATCGCCGTGACCTTGACCACCACTGCATCCTGGCTGATCGGTTTCGAGAATAACGTCAGCGCGCCTATTGCCGCGGTGATGGAGCCTGAAGCCAGGACGCTGCTGGAGGAATTCGACCGCGCCGAAGTGCGCATCGGGGAACTCAACGAGCAGATTGCCGCCAAGGGCACCGAGCTGAAGGCAATCAAAAATACGCGCGGCGATCTGTCGCATGAGGCAGTGACGCTCAACTACGAGGTCGAGCTGCTCAAGCTCCAGCTCAAGGATCGCGAAGACGAGAACCGTCGCCGCAACCGCGCCATCCGCAGCTTTGTCTTCGAGCGGGTCGCAGGCGGGGCCCCCGGAGAGTTGGGGGGCGGGGCCCCCGGAGAGTTGGGGGGCGACG